>DOWI01000259.1 GCA_003519645.1 Oscillospiraceae bacterium | reverse complement strand
TCCGAAACATTGTGCTTGCGCTTGTAACCATCTGCATCCTCCATGTCAATATAGACAGGGTACATCGGCACATACCCTTTAAGCAGCCTTAAAACGTGCTGTACTTCGCTCTCGGCCTCTGTAAGATTGGTTGCGTATGAATACAGATATACGCCGTATGGAATACCGTGCTTTTCACATTCGGACACATTGCGCGTAAACTGCTTATCATCCTGATCGGGCATGTCGCTGCCGTAACCGCAACGGATGATGGCGAACTCTATCCCNNATTTTCCCCTGATGCGCTGATACGTCAATTCCTTTAAACGCCATGATTATTCCCCTTTCAAAATATTGTTTACTTGCGGTTGATACGGTATCGGCACTTGCTCCATCGTCATGTTGCCTTTACTGACACTTTCCGCTAACGCCTGTGCAATAACTTCATTCATGCTTACACCTCCACTATTTCTAATGACGGAACGCCATTTGCTACTGATACTTTCCAACGGTAAAACTGTTCCGTTTCGCTATCCTTTACTGTGTATCGGCTGTCGTAATACTCTACCGTGATATTAGGCTCTGTGCCCTCTATGCCGTGAAAATAAGTAAAGAATACAATATCACCGTCTATTAAATCAGGGTGAGTAAACGATAAGCCATCACCCGCAATAACCGCTTGCGATACATCAACTTCTGTTTCCAAACCTGTCATAAAATCAAGTTTTGCTATCCGCTCTATGCGGTCAATGGGGAAATCGGTATTCATCACGCTTATTCCCTCGGCTGTATAAATCCCCGCCACAGGCAAAACAGGCTCATAACATATCGTGCCTTTAGGATATTGCGACTGTCAGCTACGACTTTTACATTGCCGGCAGCATAAATTAATTGGTCGGTTACGGTTAGGTCATAAATTAGCTCGGGCATTTTAACACCTCATTTAATAGTAGATTATATAGTTTACAACTGTATATGGCTGCAGGTTGTTATGTGACTGCCCGCCGCCTGCGGTTTCTATCGGGTTTTTATTTGCGTATATCGTGCCTTCTCTGCCTATCGCTAGTTGGTTTGTGTTAATTGTCCCTTCGTTCGCGCCGCTCGCACTTTTAATGTTGTGCGCGTGGCTTGGAATTTGCGATTCGGTCAGCGTGTGAGTTTTCGCGCCGCCTGTTTCGCCCAAGGTGTCAAATTCGGCTTGATACGCATCACGGCCGACGACAACGCGCCCTTTAAGGTTAGGCAGGTTAAATGTAGTGCTACCGTCTCCAGTGCCGTACATCGTGCCAATTATCGCAAACAGCGCCGCGTAGGTTGTGCGGGATACAGCAGCGCCATCACACAGCAATGTACCAGTGGGGGCTTTGCTGCCCGCATAAGCTGCAATCGTGCCGCGTCTTGCATCTGCAAGAGTGGCGGCAAACGCATCTAAAATCATCTGCTCCACTTCTGCGCCAGTCGGTATAATATCCGCGCCGCCAGTTCCGTCACCGATTACTAATCGGCCAGTGTCGAGAGTGTAGGCCGGTTCTGCCGGCAGCAAGCTGCCCGGGGGGAAGTCGGCTTGATTGCCGCGTCGAAATTGTATTGCCATTAAATCAGCTCCTTAAAAATAGGTATGAAAAAACGCCTGCCGTATAGCAAGCGCTATTATTGTAAGATTATGGTGATTGTGGTATGGTTGATGGTGGAGAATGGGGGTGATAAAGATGTCATTATGGAATCAAATTACTGAATATGCTGATAAGACCGGGAAAACCTCATTTCTTTTGGCTGATTGCGTTGGGATAGACAAACTGACAGATGCGGTGGAGCACGAGGTTTCACGGTTGGCGTTGCAGGGCTTTATTGAGTTTGAAGAAAACATAGCTGGAGGGTCAATCACGATTATCAAAAAGTAGCGTCAGTCCGTCTCCGTGGCAGCGGAGGCGGATTATTTTCGTCACATTCATCAAAAGCTATTTCCGACGGATTAATTTCAAGCGTCAGTTTCGTAGACGGCAACGCACCTGCGTTACACTCTGCGATAAACGCCACCTTCTTTATGCCTTTAGTAATTCGCTTTCCGTGAATCCATACGATTGTACAGTTTCGATGTACTTCAATCTTTAGCTCTGGATTACGACCGAACATTTCAATTTCTCCTTTCGTTTCTGCATAACAAAACCCGCCTGCCGAATAGCAAGCGGGTTGGTTTATTTGGTTGTGTTAGATTCCGGGGATGTCAAGATATTATTTGGTTAACAATTTTTTCTGCTCTTTTATAATTTGGCTCTTCTGAATATTCTGGTATTCTTACGTCGTCTTCTCCAAAATATCCGAATAATTCAGGGTGTCCTTCTAAAACATCAACCACATTCCATTCATACTCTGTTTTTCCCCTCATATCAAGAATATATTTAACAACCCTTTTTCGCTGTGAATCAGTGTATATGTCAGAGCCAGCTAATTTGTATACGGCGTTTGTAAGTGTGGATACTTCCCATTCGTAAAGCTTTATATTCTGATATTTTGAATTTCCTTCGCAAGATGACATAATTACAATAAACAATGCCGAGGATATGATTTTAATAATGATTTTCATAGCTACCACCTCATAACCATTATAACCCATATTTTTTAATTTACAAGCGATTATGCAATAGCCGTCCAAGATATTGTCATGCTCCCTCCGCTTACAACGCCAATGCTTTGGCTACTAAAATCAATTGTTCTTCCATAAATATACGCGACAATTTCAAACGAAGCTGAGCTATAAAATACATTACTAATTAAGCACTCGAAATTGTTTAAGAAATCTCCGTTTGTACTTACGTATGAAACGCTTACTGTTACGACAAAGTTTTTATTTGTAAACGCGCTGTCTAAATTGATCAGCAAATGAGTTATTCCGTTTACGCTAAACCCTGTTGTCCCAGTTTGAGATAAATAATGGTATTCCCTTACCGACCCGCTATCATGATGAGTAAGGCCATCTCCAGACATTTGAGTATACGACCCATCTGGTTTATATGCGCGAACTCCGTTTGTATCGTCAAATGTAACGGATCCTTTTGCAAATTGAAACGACCCATTATCAAGATCAATCCAGCTCTCGCCGTTGAGTGACTGCAATAACCCCGATTTTATCATATTGGCTACAATCAGATTAGTTGCAAATGTACCGTCACTTGTCCATGCGGAGGAATACGGACCCGCAACGCCAGTCGAGGAAAAGCCAATACCGCCCAAGTTGATCCGCCAGATTTGCTGTGCTTGATCAATGTCAGGATGGTCTGCGATAAATGTATTGCCGTGATACTGTTCGTCCAGCTTATCACCGTCGATTTTATGGCCGCCCCACATACCGGATATAATTGCGGTTGCGTTTCGGACGGCAATATCCATAGCGTTTATCTGCTCCTGTTTTTTACCGATCATTTTAACTAATCTTGAATATTTACGCTCTGACGTCGGTCTAAAATTATGTTCACGATCTGACTCTCCATCCGCTATGACATTACAACGCCCGTCAAACACATACTCATATCCTGTCAGGATCGTCCTGTAGCTTTTGCCTTCAATGTTATCCAGCAGAACCATGTCGCCGGCTTCCCATGCAGGGTTATCTAAACATACGCCGTGGAAAGGAATGTACGTAAACCCAGCAATCTTATCATGTATGCTGGATAGCACTTCGGGGATTTGTGTCTGGATAAGGGGGTTGTCTATGCTCATCACATACCTGGGAGAGCCCACAAGATATGTTTTGTCTTCTGTTTCTAGTGAAACACCCGTAATAGTGATCGGCGCATCATCAATTGAAAAGTCGTAGAACATCCCCGATGTGAATACCACTTGAGGCGCATCTGCTTTAAATGCTCCGCCATCGTAGGTATTGATATACCAATCGTCTGTGAAGTTGCCGCCATAGGCCGTGTCCGTGTTGCCGTCCAGCACAGCCTCCTGAACGAATTTCGGATTCTTAAACCACCGCAGCACAAGAAATCCTGTTCTGTCACACTGCGCCCAACATCCGGCGATTTCAGCTATGCAAGATACGATATCCCTACAGCTTATTTCACCTTCAGGTCTTTCCTGGATCACATAGTCCGAATTCATGAAGTTTGTGCTGCCAAGAGGCACGCCGCACCGTTGGCAGACCGCCGTAAGCAGATGTAGAGCTGAACCCGGGAAAGGGATGTCTACTTCTGAAAATGGTAAATCGAAGCGCACCATTCTATCAGCGGCCTTAAGAGGAATTGATTCAAAGTTGCGATCGAATGTTACAGCCATTCTATCAACTGTATCAACCTCAAACACGCCGAGGGGGATAGGTTCAAATACTCCGGGCGATATCTCCACATCAACAAATGGACGGATCTCCGCATAGTTTAGCTGTACATGATTAAATATGCCGCTATCGTTCGTCAAGGTTATAGATAAGTCTGCACCGCTTACTCCGCCCAGAGCGATCCCATCCCCCGGCAGCACACCGTAGGTCACTTTGAGACTGTCTTTCTGGATATCTTTGTGCTCCAGATGGTAGGTCTCTCCGTTTGCTCTAAGCACAACCCTTGCTTTCATGTTTACATCACTGCTTGTGATTGCTGCATTAAATGCTTCAGTCACCGGATACATTAGGTCACCCCTTTATTTTTCAATGAGGTTGAAGCTTATTGAGCAAACAACGTCGCTCAGGTCTCCCTTGATGATTGATGTTTTTACTTGCCTGTTTCCCGCATACATCGTCTTTGTGATAAACTCACCGGAGACAATGTCAAAGAATGTAGCCTCAAACATCTCCGGACTGGTGGCGTTGAAGATGATTCTTAAATCATCCAGCCCAATGTCTTCCCACGAAAGAGGAAAGCTGTATACATCCGCTCTTTTGCGCTGTCGAATCATAAAATAGTTTAAATCCCTACCGGTTTTCTCGGTATCTAAATCCGAAAACTCAAAATCATATTTTGTAGGGGTTGGCAGAGCTACCCCGTCGATGCTTAACAGTACCACCTCATCACCCCTCATGAATAAACCCCTACCAAACGCCCTGACCTTGTAAATCGTCTTTTAACCCGCCCGACAACCGCCCCATCTTCCATTGTGATATTTGCGGTGAAATCGATGTTTCCTTCGTCAGCGCGTTCCATTTCTTCTCTGAAAATTCCACGTAACAATCCTTCGGGAGTTTCTATGTTACGGCCATATCTCTGATCGCCCAGAACAGCGGCAAATTCTTTATTCGCGGGAAGCACTGCACCTTTTGCAAGGCGGGGAAGCGGATTACCAGAGAAACTCTGGTTTCCGAAACTTTGTGCAGCGCTCAACGACGCGCCGCCACTGGTTGGAATCTCTGCCTTGCTTTTTGTAAACAGGTACGTACCGGCTAGTAAGGCCAGGCCTCCCGCAATTGCAGCTGCGGCAATCCCCACTGACCAAGCAGTGTGGAAAATTGCAATTGCTATTGCTGCTGCAACGGCGGCAGCAGCTAATGCGCCTAAGATGGTGAGAACTCTTTGTGCAGGAGTGAGTTTGTCCCAATTTTGGGAGAGGTACAAAATTCCTAAAGCGAGTGCGCCGACTGCCAGCGCCATCAATGCCGCTTTCCCTCCCAGTAAGAGGAATATGCCGCCTACGACAGCTGCGACACCGGAGACAATTCTCTCAAAATTCTTCCATGCATCTCCGTTGCCGTTTATCATATCTGTCAAGCCTCTGAACATTTCGCTAGCTCCCCACAATATCAGCCCAAAACCTGCAACCTTTGGCTTGCCTAAGATTAGCCCTAACCCAAAGATCGCTCCGCCAGCTCCGCCTATCAGCTGCGTAAAGGTCTCCCATGTTATCTCGCCGTCCTCCAGAATCTGCTGGACAGCTTTTATAACTTCTCCAGCACCTTCATACAGAAACTTGAAACCAATAATCTTCGAGACAATGTTCGGACCGAAAATCAAAAGCAACCCAATTCCGAACGCTTCCAGTGCGATATCGACAACAGGCTTGTTCTCAACAATCCATCCCCATGTCTCTTTGATTTTATCGGCAAAGTTCTGAATCGATGCTGTAACGGTTTCGGGAACTTGATATCCGGTGAAGTCGGTTGTGGGTAAATCTACTCCTGTGGCAACACCTTCTGCNNTATTTCATCAAATCCCGCCAGTGATCCGGAGGCCTCTTTTGCTGTTCTTGCAACAGACTTAAGCGCTTTCGCCTGTGCGTTTAGGTTTTTAGCTGCTTGGGCACTCTGTTTCACTGTTTTTCCGGCCAGCGCCGATGTAAACACTGCAATATAGGCCGTCGCCTTTCGCAGCCAATTCATAAAACTAACAAGATACGGTACCACCGCCTCGTAGATTGGCTGAAATGCAGTCAATAAATTGCCTTTAACCTGACTTAAAGACCGGTTAAAGCTATCGCTTGTTTTCAGTGTTGCATTTAAATAGTTTCGCAACTCAGTAAAACCCTTGCANNCATAAGCCGGGCTATCCTGTTTCTAAGCCTGCCAAGACCTAAGCCTAATGCTCCAGTAGCTGCACTTGTCTTTCTGGATGCTTTTTCTGTATATACAAGGCGGGAGTTGTATTGTTGCAAGCGAACCCCTAAATTGGCTAATCGATTCTCCAGCTTTTTATATTCACGGCTTTGGGTTCCTGAAGAGGCAACTGCCGAAGCCTGTGCTTGAGCCACCGCTGCAGCCTGCTGTTTCAGCTTGATAGCCAACGAGTCGTAGCGGGCACCCAGTTTTTGATAGGCCTTATCCGCCTCTAATGCTTTTGCGACCGCAGCATCGAGGGCAGCAGGATCCGAATAGAATTCAGCAATATTCCCGGCGGTCGTTTTTGCAATGGCCTCCATTTGCCTGTCCAGATCCCCCATAGCGATACGCGTTTGCTCAACTTTCAATTTTGCACTCTCAAACGCTTTACTGGTGGCTGCCCCTGAGCCGGCAGCCGATTCCTCCATCTTTTTCATCTGCCGCCGCGTTTCTTCAATAGCAATATTTGTTTCAACGATTTTTTGACGGATGTTCTGTACGGATTTAGAGCCGCCGGACAGGGCGTTGGCCGCCGTATTGCCAAACCTTTTGAGAGCGGCCTCCATCTTCCCGGCATCGCCTCTCAATCCGGAGTTATCAAGTTTTGTGCTAATTACAATGGAGCCCGCCGTCATGTCATCACTCTCCTAGCAACGCTTTTAGTCTGTTAATTTCCTTTTGCTCCTCCGGTGAATACTTGATCTTAAAATCTACCATTGCTCGGTTTTCCCTATAAAATTCCTGCTCCCATTTTTCAAGCTTTTTACCTTTAGCTTTTTTCTTTCTAATGGAAGCAACGAAGGACAGCTGCCCTTCACCGATTGAGTGAAAGTGTCCGATAAAGGTAAACCAGTGCATATAAGGCACCGAGCGCACCTCTTGGCCAGCCACTTTGTTCACCTCAGCGGCAATCATGGGGTAGTCTTGATCCCAGTCCAAAAGCTTGCGCTCGTTCCCGTCGCTTTCAGGGGATCCACAGTTCATAAATTTAAAAAGATATTCAAGTGCTTGCTGATAATCCCCTTCAGGCATTTCTTCAAACCCATCATAAAACAGATTTAAAGCGATTAGGCATGCCGTTTGCTGGTCACTTTCGTTATTCAGATAGGATATGATTTCCAATATATCTCGATAGTCTGAATTGATTTTATATTGCCTTCCACCTATATCAGCCGTTATCGGAAGCGTCCACTTTTCCATAAGCCACTGCCCTCCGCTGTGCCCGGTTCAGTTGAGCCTTTTTCACTGCGCTTTCAACCTTCGAATCCATAATGGCCTTTCGCTTTTCGGCGTTGGTTTCGATAATCGGAAGCAACGCGTCCAAGAAATTTTCGATTACCATTTGTCCGGTATCGGTCATGGCCATAATGTTGACGCCATCCAGCATTTTATCGAAATCATTGCTCTCGCCAAAAACATAAGTTAGGCGATCTTTAATAGTTCGGTCTGTTTTTTTCGATATCTCCATAAGTTTTGATGCTGTTTCGAAACCCTTCTCGTCGAGTTCCTTTTCACCGTCCGGAACGACCTTCCCATGCTCTTTTACAGCGTTATCATATTCTTTTGTGATTTCGCCTATCTCGTTGTAAAACTCTACAAAACGGGCGTAGACGTTTTGGTCTGTAGGATTAAACTTTAATGTTTCTCTATCATTAACAAGATACTCCTTAATCCCGGTATCAAATATTAGGTTGTCCATATATAGATAGGCCCCCTTTTAAAAATATCCCCCCAACCAAGAAGCTGAGGGGATAGAGCTATGCATTCGGTGTGAATGTTTTTGAAGTCAAGTCAAATGTTCCTTTTGTAGAGCCGCCTGTGTAGTGGACAGCAAAGGGGATTTGAAGGCCCGTATTATCCCCGCCGACAGACGTAACTTCAATAACGGCATCCCAACGGATAGCAGGGTAGGACGAGGTCTCCAGCTCGGGTTGTTCCCATAAATGCACGTCTACAAGAGTGGTTGCGCAATCATCCAATACTTTCTGGTTATCAACAATATCGCACAGTCTCTCAAACAGCGGGTCGCCCTTTTCTGCATAATACGGCTCAACCGTACCTTGCTTTTCATACGAGGATAGCTTCACGCTGGTTTCACCTAAAATGTTTTTCGTCTTATCTACCTGTGCGGATAGCTCTGCGGAATATTCCTCTAAGTCTTTGCCGAGCCGTACGTATTCTGCCGTAACCGTTTCGGCCGGATCAGGTATGGCAGCATCAATGAAATGCGCCATAAACTTACGTTCAATTTTCGCCATATTAATTGCTCCTTTTTGTATAAATTAATTGCATTTGGATTTGATAAACAGCAGAACCGTTATCATCTACTCCGAACATCATGATATTGGACACCGTAATGCTCTCGACCTTACGTGAATCAGGTAATTGGGGATAATTCCTTTTATCGTCCTGCTCCTCGATCCAATCATTGAGCGCCTCAAGAAAATCGTAGTTTTCCGCCCTGTCAACTTCGTTACCGGCGGGTTCTCTGGCATACAGGATGTAGCTGTTCTGATAGGTTCGATTCCCCATGATATCTTCGGTTACCTTACTGTTTCCTGCGGGAGCCAGCGCGTAGCTTGAAGGCAGCTCCTCTGTGAAGTCTGTGAGAATTTCCTGAAAGCTCTTGAATTCGAGTCCAGTGAACCCCTCAAGCCATGCCTGGACCGATTTAATTACGTTCATCCTGGCTTTCCTCCTGCCGCTTTTGCAATATCGCTCACTATTTTTGTTTTCTTATCCACCCACATGCGTTTATCCCAAAAAGGGCCTCTCTTTNNATTTCTTATCCGCCCACATACGCCTATCCCAGAATGGTCCGCGCTTCGGTGCACCATGATGCTTTATATCCTTAGCGGTAACTTCTTTACGCTCGCCGGCTTTTGCATAAGCGCTGCGAGAGGTTATCCCCACCATCACTTTCCCATAGTAGTGGAATCGGGCATAGGGTGTATTGTAGGTTACGCTGTCGTCATCAATGATGTGGATGTTTTTGAGAGTTCCTTGTTGCATTGGTACATACGGATCCATTTCTGCCGCGCATCGGGCGGTGAACAGTTTTTGTATCCGCCCTCCAGGCTCAAGTCCGCGCTTTTTTAGCAGGGTATCGACCCCGTCTATTTGCACCGAAACGCTTACTTTCATTTTCCGGACACCTCCCAATGAGACATACCGCCGCCGAAGTCCTTCGTGTCAACACTAGTTACAACAAGGATATCATCATACCCCTGCAGCTCTTTTGTTGACCTAACAACCTCAATGGCCATATCGCCTTTGATTATCGTATCGCCAGACTGCAGTGTCCAGAATCCGCTTTTATCGGCAAGCCCCGTCCACTCCTTAGGTCGATTATATGCCGCCCTAGAAGCTTTTACTGTCGTTGGTATAATGAGCTGCACACCATCAGCGGAAGCCACCCCCNNGCCATTTCTCTGTTCCGTCGGCATCTTTATACTTGTTGTATACAGTGACCGTATCATTAAACATTACACCCACCTCGACAATAAGCCGGTACCTGAAAGATAGAGTTCTGCAGCATCATAGAGCCTGGCATCGTCACTTTTGATTTGCTTTGCATATGTGCGGGACCAGCTCCCCACGGTTTGACTTTGTAACTCTCCGCCTTGCTCGTTTGTTTGCCACGCTTCGGCAACGGCACAAGCCGCCATGCCGACCGGGGCGGNNGGGAGAGTAGGAGGAGGCTCTCCCGCCGGTAATCCGGTCTATATAACTTGAAGCTCTTGTAATTAAACGTGTAAAATCCTGCTCATCAATTGCGTTACCGGCATAATCGCTCTCATAAAAAGACCAGTCAGCATAAGGCATTGCCGGTCACTCCTTTCACTATCCCATATAACGGACTGCCAGCTCGGGGTACATGGTCTTGTAGCCGTATAAGACGTCCATTGAGAGCATTTCTTTCTTGAACTTCATGTCATAGCCGCGGACAACACGAAGTGTCACACCGTTATACGCTGTAACATAGGATTCCACACCTGCGGGAGCCGCAAGCGGTCTTGTTACAAACGCAAACGCTGACGGGTGGAAGGCAAGGTTGGCAGTGTGGTTCGCGGTAACCGTTACCTCAGCATTATCCGCCATTGTAAGAGCGGGATAAATGTCCACCTTAATTTCATTGTCTGCAGCGGTTGCATCGGCAGTTACAACAACTATTTCGGTACTGCCGTTCTTTTTGAAAGTAATAATATCGCCTTTTTTTAGGGTTCCCGTCAGTGAGCTATCGTCGGTATCCAAAGTTACCTGTACAGCTTCCTCAGCAGCGCCCTTCAGGAGAATTTTCTTACCTGCCGTGCCGGCTGTGGCAAGGGTGCCTTTTGCGTGGGTCTTAACCGCTTGGGACATGAAGTTCTCAAAGCCCATAATTCTNNTCTACCAAGGGAACCATTGCGGAGCGCCTCGGTAGTGCCGGACTTGTCAGCTTCAACAAAAGTATCAAGTTCAAGGAATTTCGCCTCGGCTTCGGGATCCCATTGCGCATATCTCGGCGCAACCGGAGCTTTCTGGATGTTCAGGAGTTTTCGGGCTGCTGTAAGGTCGGATAACGCGCTCGGGGTCGTTCCTGCTGTAC
>DOWI01000269.1 GCA_003519645.1 Oscillospiraceae bacterium | reverse complement strand
TTGGTATCTTTACAATTCTGGCTTTCTATATTTTCAGGCGCTATTTTGAGCTTGGCGTGCTGTCGCTTGCTGCAATTAATCTGTATTTCGGCGGCTTCTTTCAGACTTTTGCCGTCTTTTCGGCAATCCCGCTTATGCTGTATAACCGAGAAAAAGGAAGGTCATTGCGCTGGCTGTTTTATTTCTTTTATCCTATACACCTTATCATATTATATTTAATTGACATAATTACATAGTAAACCGTCAGGAGATTTCGTGATATGCAATATAAGTATTGTTTTAACCAAAATTATGAGGATTTTGCTAGCGGGCGGGTATTATATGGTGCTAATCATGTTCCCAATTTTCCGGTACGTCTGATAAATGAAATATTCCAAAGATGTCTTGCTTATTCAGATAAAAAAGAAAACATCTGTTTATATGACTGTTGCTGCGGCGGAGGCTACTCTCTAACTGTTCTCGGTTTTCTTAATCAAAGCTCGATTTCTTCAATTATTGGAAGCGACATAAACCCCGATATGATTAATACAGCAAGAAAAAACCTGTCCTTACTTTCAAAAAAAGGGCTGATTAAACGCAAGGATGAAGTCCAGGCGTTATACGAAAAATATCGCAAAGCATCTCATATAGAAGCTGAACAAAGCATTGGTAGGCTATCTCAATTTCTGATAAAAGAAATATCTGTTAGAGTATTTCAGGCAGATGCCTTAAATTTAACTGATACCAAAGACAGGCCGGATATTATCATTACTGACGTACCTTACGGAAATCTGGTGGAGTGGCAAGGTCATGATGGTTGTTTGGACAGGCTGTTGTGCAGTTTGAAAACAATCAGCTCTGGCCAAACCATAATAGCAATATCAATGAACAAATCTCAAAAGATCACACAATCTGGTGTAAAACGGTTAGAATCTCAATCAATCGGGAAAAGAAGGTTTGAAATATTTCAATTCAAGTAAAAATGGTGTAAGCTTTGAATTATATTCATCGCCTGCACCATCTTTAAATCCTGGAACAAAATTAAATAATTACCTCTCTCCCTTCAAAACCTTAATGATCTCCCCAACATACATACGGTGATAGTCATCCTTTTTATAATGGGCTTTGATGGTCGGGTCGAGGAAATTTGCGTGATTTATGTCCTGAAAATACATCTTACGGCATATAAGCGATGCATGGCATTCGTCATAATAAGGAGCCTGCGTATCAAAGATAGGTGTCAGTCCCGTTCCTGCCATTTTATCGGTATCCCTTCCCGAATGAGCACCGCAGAATTGCAAAGCACGACGGTATCCGTCACCAAAAAATGAAAGCGAAAAATATTTTTCCCGCTCTATAAACTCGTAAGTATAGCGAGACGGGCGCACAAAAGCAAAGCATACGTTAACATTCCACAAAACACCCATTCCACCCCAACTGGCGGTCATGGTGTTAAAATTCCCTTTATGACCTGCGGAAATCAGCGTCCAGTCCCGCCCGATTTGTTGAAAGACATTCCCACGCAGTTCCAGTGGATCGAGTTCAATGAACTTATTCATATTCATAACCATCCTTTAAATAGATAATTGGAACGACAGATTTTTTAAAGTATATCACATTGGGCTGTATGATGCAAAAAACTAAAAATTTTACAATTTAGACTTCAATTACACATAGATTCCAAGTACAATAAGGCTAGTATTATATAAGGAGGAATTGTAATTAACACTTCATATATCCCTGAATTCCAGGGGAATCTCCGAAGCTTTATGCTCCGTGTTCCGGAATGCATTCAAGACTGCACCGGCATCCGTGTTTTTGGCAAACGCATTCGTTCATTGGTTTTCACCACCGATGTGTCAATTATCCGCAACTGCAATGCAGATGCGGTCATCGCAGTTTACCCCTTTACGCCCCAGCCGCTTATCACTCAGGCAATCATGCAGGCCGCTGATATGCCAGTTTTTGCGGGTGTAGGCGGAGGTTTGACACAAGGACTGCGTGTAGTCGACCTCGCGTTGCACGCAGAGTTTCAGGGTGCTATGGGGGTTGTCGTAAACGCTCCTACTAAGAATGAAATGGTTCGCGAACTAACAAGCCGGATTGATATTCCGGTCATTGTAACCGTAGTGTCTGAACGTGACGATATCGAAGGGCGTGTAAAGGCAGGTACAAGAATCGTCAATGTGTCCGCAGCCGCCAATACGGCCGAGCTTGTGCGTAAAATTCGTGGCAGCTTTCCTAATCTGGCAATTATCGCCACCGGAGGTCCAACCGAAGACAGCATCAAAGAAACCATTGCAGCGGGTGCAAATGCAATCACATGGACACCGCCTACTAATGGTCAGGTGTTTAAAAAGATCATGGAAGCATATCGAAAAGGAGATGAACACCCATAATAAAGCCTTGGATGGTAGCACAATTATAAACTCAGCTACGATTGAGAAAAAATTCGGTTGCAGCTATAAATAAGGCTGCGGGTTACTTTACATCAAAGCGGCAAGAAGAAGCATTTCCTGCGCTTTTGTATAAATTTCTTCAAAATCTGATAACGGAAGCGGATTCTCGCCCTTTCCCAGTTCAATCGTCAAGCCCGGATTGCCTGTCTGCTCTATAAACCAGTCTTTGAACCCTCCGTGCGAGGCAAGCCCTTCCGGGTCGGAAACGGTATATTTTGAGGCTGCCGCCATTACTTCTGCCATAATACGAGCGTTGGGCGGTGTGCGGTCACCATACCTCCAGTATATTTCCTCCCCCTGAGAATGAAGTGCCAGGACATGCCGAAATTTTGCCCGATTGCATAAAGCCACAAGCGCCTGCGTTTCGGGTTCGCTTTCGGGAGAAGGACCGCACCATTGGCGCGGTGACGGAGAATCAATACCGTTTTCGCGCTCCATGTCTCGCAGCGTTTCCCAGCCAGCGTTGAAATTATGATTGATATCCACCCCGCGTGCGTTTGCCTGCCACTTGCCCGGCTCGTTTCCACCCAGCTCGCGCACCATACAAGCATATTTACCCGCCGAGCCTGAGCCGTGGATTGCAATATCGACACCGTCCGGGTTAACCTGTGGTACAAACACAAGACTTCGCCCCACCAATGCTTCCGCAATATGTATGTCTACAACACTACCGCCGCGTTCCAGCGCAATGCATAAATCCTCGATCAGTCGTAATAGCACAAGTGAAGTGATCCACTCCTGCCCGTGAAATCCCGCCGAATAAAGAATGCGCGCTCGACCTGTTCCAAGTATTATTCCGGTTATATCCCTGCCTAAAACGCTTTGACCGATGGGCATTGCCTCAAGAAATCCATATCGTCCTCTTAATGCGGTAATCAATCCCCTTACTGTACCGCTATCAGCCGTTTGTGGTGTTATAATGCGCTGCATATTCACTGTCCGCCTCCCATAAAACCTCTTTGAAAAAAGGGTGGTTTCCCAAAGGAAAATGTCAGCCGTTCTTTTGGCATGCAAATCCTTTATATTTAGGCCTAAAGGAAACTCTTTTAACCCAACTCTCTTATATTAATCCTATTAAGGAGACGTCTAAAATATGAGTTTAATTGAAAAAACCTTGTCCAATCATTTGATTTTTGAGGGCAAAATCATTAGTCTACATGTAGATAAGGTTGAGCTGCCCAACGGCAATCTTGCAACCAGAGAAGTCATAACCCATCCCGGTGGCGTATGCGTAGCCGCATTGAATCATCAGGATGAGCTTCTTTTTGTACGACAGTTCCGCTATCCCTACAAGGAGGTTGTGTTGGAGTTGCCAGCCGGAAAGCTGACTCCGGGTGAAGATCCGCTCGAATGCGGAAAGCGCGAATTAAGGGAGGAAACCGGTGCAACCGCATCACTTTATGAACCTCTCGGTCAGCTTTACCCCTCGCCGGGCTATTGCGGTGAAATCATCCATATGTATTATGCGTCGGATCTGCAATTTGGAGAAATGAATCCCGACGAGGATGAGTTTCTGGAGGTCGAACGAATCCCGCTTGAAAAAGCTGTTGATATGATTCTAAATGGAGAAATAAGGGACTCAAAAACCCAGGCAGCCGTATTAAAGGTAGCAGAAAAAAGACGGCGAGGACTGATATAGACTATTGTATTGAGGTCTTATTGAAAAATTCATATACTATTAGAAAAGTATGATAAAAGGGGGCTGACGCATGTGCGTCAGCCCCCTTTTAAATCAACTACTTGCTTTTTATGACTTGTGCCAATGCCTCAATCCGGTCAAGCTTTATTGACGGCGCCGGGATCCCCTGATTTGCGGTTGCTCTTGTAACCAGCTTTGCGATAAATTTGTCCATGCCGTGAAGCTGGTTCATATCCATCTCACCACCAAAGCATTCAATCGCTATCGCATTATTTTTATATTTCCCGGGATAATTCATCGCAATTATTTCGTCTTTTTTGTCTGCGAATCCGCAGCAGAAAAAGTAAGCAGTACGCGTTTCTATTAGACTGCTTTCGTGATCCTGCATAAATTTCCTTGCTTTTTTATGTATTGCTCCCATATGAATGTTGCTGCCAATCACAACCGTATCATATTCCTTGGCATTCGGAGTGTTTATGCATAAATCAACTACGTCAACCAATTCACCTGTGATCTTTTCAGCCAAAAGCTTAGCACATTTTTCTGTGGTTCCGCTTTTTCCGGCGTAGGCAATCAGAATTTTCATATCTAGAACCATCCTTTCCTATTTATCTAATCATAGAAACGGAAAACAGTCAATAAAAACTTCTTACGCGTGGTATGCCGGGCAGCTTCCCTCTAGGGGAAAGCCTTCAAATTACTGACAAATCCCGCCGTTTTGTTGGGTTTTGTGTGCTCATAATCGTAATATTTGATGTAAGGGCAGATTCCATATCTGCCCGATGATGATACATATAGAACCAAACATTATTTAGCCTTTGGTCATATGTTGGAGTGACGGTCTTAGTTTTGCAGCATTATGCGGATATTTATTTGTTGTCACATACGAAAAAAGCCCGTACGATTTGTACGGGTTTCATTTCTTAACACGCAAACATGTGCCCTGAGAACTGAATAAAGATGAGAGAAGCTATAGAAACCTTAGAAGTGATTCGGGAATGCAATTGGTTGCATCACCATTATGCATTCCGTGATTGTATTTAGCCCAGTTTCCTGGTCAAGCCCTCGGTCTATTAGTACTGCCAAGCTGAACGCCTCACAGCGCTTACACATGCAGCCTATCA
>DOWI01000324.1:9098-9242 GCA_003519645.1 Oscillospiraceae bacterium | reverse complement strand
AGGCTGCTCCGGAACACCTGCGGAAAACAGTGGAACAAGCACACCGCCTGTATCGGATGCCGGCACAACGGACGCAAGCGATAAAACGAATGAAGCCGAATGGCCCCGTACTTATACGGATGCCAGAGGAAAAGAAATAACCTT
>DOWI01000324.1:0-9039 GCA_003519645.1 Oscillospiraceae bacterium | reverse complement strand
TTACTTTAAGAAATATCAAATAGAGGATTTGGGGCAAGACCATCTTTCTATCAACTTAGAGAAGCTCGTTGCAACAAACCCGGATTTGATTCTTGCAACTACAGTAAATAAAAAAATATATGACCAACTTGAGAAAATAGCGCCGGTCATTGTTTTAGATGCTGGAAGTCTTTTTGACGATTGGCAAGCCTCGGTTCGGGAGATTTCTAAAATTGTAGGTGAAGAAACTGCTGCCGAAACATTTATCAACAAGGTATTAGGGGAAGCTGAACAAGGTAAGGCAGAAGTAAAGGCATTAGGCGATGTAACTGTAAGTTTCGCCAGGGCATGGAAAAAAGAATTTACATTGTATAGCGAGCAGCAACTAATTCTTTTTTATGATAAAGAAAACGGCTTGGGGTTGTCCTCTCCTCTTAATTGGCCCACCGAGAGAAGCACTCTGTCTTTAGAAGCATTTTCTGAATTTGACCCTGACTATATTTTCATGTCGGGTGCAGATCAAGAATTTATGGATGAACTGAGTGGAAACTCCGTTTGGAATGCATTAACAGCAGTAAAGAATGGACGTGTCTTTAGCATCGATCTTTCTGCATTAACCGGCGGTCCGCTTGCCATGCAATATGGTGTGCAAACAGTGCTTGGCGCTCTAACGAAATAGAAATTCTACAAATCAGTGAAGGAGGTGCCCATATAATAGGTTGTATTGCCAGCAAAGATCGGGTGATGCGTATGAGCATTAATATCAGTGCAATGATGGATGAATACACCCAATTCTCCTTTGAATTGTGGGGAGCATGGCATGTTGTTCAGCCAGCAGGCCATCAGTCAAGTTTTAGAACTGCTGCCTCCGCATTTATCTTCCCGGTCAGAGGAGAGGCTTTCTTTCTTCTGGATAAAAAACAAATTTCCTTTGAACCGGGACGAATGATCCACTGCTGCAAAGGTAAGTGGCTGGAGGCTGGAAATATCGGCGACTCAGAAGCGGAATACTATTTGCTTGTGTATCGCCCGTTAGCTGCTGCAGAGCAAGCTCCCTATATGCACAGTGCCTTTGATACTGAAATTGGGCAAAATCCCAGACTCTTTGCACTCTTAAAACAGCTTTCAAAAATTGTGGGGAAACCTGATTCTAATTCAAAATTTCAAGCAAAGGCCATGGTTTACTCCATTTTGTCGGAAATGTTTATCTCCATGCAAGGCATGGAAAAAACCGAATCTCATAGTGTGGTTCTGGAGGCTAAGGAGTATATGGATATCCACTACATGGAATCCTGTGCCGTTTCTAATTTGTCTGAGCGCTACGGCATGGATGCCAAATACTTTTCGGAGGTATTTAAAAAATACACTGGGGTGAGCCCAATGGACTATTTAATAGGTTTGCGCATGAATCATGCTCACCGTTTACTGATGTCCACCTCGTGCACCATCAAGGAAATTGGCATCAGTATTGGTTATGGAGATCCCTATTACTTTAGCCGATTATTTAAAAAGAAATTTGGCGTCGCGCCTACGGAGTTTAGAAAAAGCAGCCGTGGGAAGTCATAACAGGAATTTGTCCATCAAACTTTCCGAAATGTGTCCATTTCAATATGAAAAAAGGTTTGCTATACTAACTTATGTCGAGTTAGACAAAGCTAACTATTATTATGTTGGAGGAATGACAAATGAAAAGATTTTTAGGGCTTTTGCTCTCAGCCATAATGTTGACGGGGGTGCTGGCCGGTTGCGCAGGAACGCCCAGCGAAAGCA
This sequence comes from Oscillospiraceae bacterium, assembly GCA_003519645.1. The sequence continues at coordinate 7,290 of DOWI01000324.1, read as the reverse complement.
ATGAGACAAGTAAATCGGATAACACCCATGCGCTGTCGGATACGAGTACGACGGAGACAAGTGAAATCGAAGAAGCAGTTTGGCCAAGGACATACACCGATTCAAAAGGACGAGAAGTAACCATTGAAAAAAAACCTGAGCGTATTGCAGTGACATTTTACTCGATTACAGAGAATCTGGCTGCACTGGATAAACCTATTGTAGCAGGAGACTTAGTGCCCTCTCTTTCTAGTTGGGAAACCACTAAGCCTTACTTTGAAAAACATCAAGTAGAAGATCTTGGGAGTACCGGCAAAATCAACTTGGAAAAATTGCTTGAAATGGAACCGGATATAATTTTGGCAGGTCAGTATGATGATGAGGTTCTTGACCAACTTGAAAAAATTGCACCTGTAATCGTACTAGATAATAGCAGAGTTATTGAAGACTGGAAAGCTTCTTTACGTGAGGTTTCGGTAATAATTGGTGAAGAGGACACCGCGGAAAAATATATTGAAGAAACGGAGCAGTTGATTCAAAATGCAAAAGATCAGATTAATGCATTAAACATTCAATCTGTTAGTTTCGTTAGATTATATAAGAAATCTTTCTGGCTACTTTCCCAGGNNGATGAATGCTTTTTATGATAAGGAGCATGGTCTTGGGTTACCTTTGCCGCAAAATATGCCAGAAGACAATACGGGTGAACTCACATTAGAAGCACTTGCAGAGTTAAATCCCGAGTACATATTTCTTTCTTCCAAAAACGCTGATAGTGATTATTTGGATGAATTGAGTAAGAACAGTGTGTGGAATGCACTAACAGCAGTTAAGGGGAACCATGTTTATCAAATTGATGATTCTGGTATTACAGGCAGCGCCTTGTCGGTTCGTTATGGAGTCCAAATTGTGTTGGATGCCTTAATCCCATAAAAACCTTTACCACGAAAGGAGTGTGCACAACATGAAAATTGATATCAACAAGCTGGCGGAGCATTTTGCGCGCACTCCTTTTCAGGTGGAAACTGTATATCATGCAGTACAAAAGCCGGGAGATGCCGAATGGCAAATGAGTTCCCCCTTTCCCGGCTTTATTTTCCCCTTGTGCGGTAAGGCTCGGTTTCAATTTGAAGACACACCTTATTTGGCAAAGATGGGCAGCATTATCCACGGCGGTGCAAACATGAGTCTGGATAAAAAGGTCGTCGGCAACGCGAAATGGGAGTACATTTTGGTGCTCTATAAAATCGTAGCGCCGGAGCCGGAGGGGATGACGCTTTCTGAAGCACATTTTGAATTGCAGGTAGGCGAAAGTCCCTGCCTAATTGAACTGCTGCACCGGCTTCATCAAGTATACCGGCAGCCGGGCGGCATCATGTCATTCCACGTGGAAAGGCTTTTTCGCGACATTTTAGATGAAATGTTTTTCTGCGCTCGCAACCAGACCAATGGCGGAGCACAAGCTCTGTTTGAGCAGGTGGCTGCTTATATTCATGAACACTACAGCGAAAGCCTTACGATACCAAGTCTTGCAGCGCAAAGCGGAGTCAATAAAAACCGGGTTGCCTATGTTTTTTATAAATACGCAGGTATGGGGCCGGGGGATTATATTTTGCAGTATCGCTTAAAGAGGGCACAAGAGCTTTTGATGGTGAGCAGAGCCCCTTTGCGGGAGCTGGCACAGGCTGTGGGGTTCAATGATCCGTTCTATTTAAGTAAAGCGTTCAAGAAACAGTTTGGTATTTCTCCCAGTGAGTTTCGCAAGCAATTCATAAATAATACATGCTGATTCCTGAAATCTTGCATTCCCATATGAATATGGTTGTGCTATACTAACCTGTGCCAAGTTAGAGGCGGCTAACCATAATCATATTGGAGGAATGACAAATGAAAAAAATTATAGGGCTTTTGCTCTCAGTAGTAATGTTGACAGGTATATTGGCAGGTTGTGCCGGAACGCCTGCGGAAAATAGCGGGACAAGCACACCGGAAAGTTCACTTTCGACGACGGACGTAAGTGAACCAGATGAGAATACGGCAGAGGCGGCATGGCCGCGCACTATCACAGATGATGCGGGTAATGAAATCGTCTTAGAGAAAAAGCCTGAGCGGATTGTTGCTATTAATTATACTTACCTTGACTACTTGCTAGTGTTAGGTTGTCAGCCTGTTGGGGTAAGTAGTTATGAAAACTTTCTGGCAAAACAAACAGTGTTAGAACCTTTGTTAGAGAATACCTCTATTGAAGATATAGGTAAGTGGAACTCAATAAGTTTGGAAAAAATTGTTGAGCTTGAGCCGGATCTTATCATTACGGGCGGCAGTGATTTCGAAAACCTATATCNNCCTTGTTAAAATTGCACCTACGATTAGCGTAAATTATTCTCAAGATACAGGATGGAAGCCTACCTTTCAACTAATGGCGCAATCCATTGGAGAGGAAGAAACCGCGCAAGCATATATTGCGGAGTTTGACCAGGGCTACCAGCAGGCAAAGGAAAAACTGGCTTCTTTGGGTGATGAAAGCATTATGTTCTTGGTTTCTGATCGGAAAACAGGATTTAATGCCTTTGGCGAAGGGAAATATGCCGATTTGGGCCTCAATATTATTACGGTTGAAGGTTACCAACTGAGCCTGGAGGGATTAGCTGAACTGAATCCGTATCACATCTTTCTTCAAAACTTTGATGGTATTGATGATGTGATAAGTGAGTTGGAGAACAATCGCGTCTGGACAAGTTTAAAGGCGGTTGAGAACGGCAATGTACATTTACTGGAACCGTGGGCATGGTCGAACAGCCCCACTGCAATTTCTTATGCTGTGGAAGCAGTTTCCAAAGCCTTGACTGAATAGAAGAATCAAAGCGGTATCCACATCATGCTTTTGGATTATCAATATTTACTTTAATCAGCCTAATAAAGAAGGAGAGTGAATAACATGAAAATTGATATCAACAAATTAGCAGAGCATTTTGCGCGCACTCCTTTTCAGGTGGAAACGGTGTTTCGTGAAATACACCAGCCGGGAGATACCGGATGGCATATGAGCTCCCCGTTCCCCGGTTTTATTTTCCCGATTAATGGGAAAGCGGAATTTCTATTCAACGGAACGCCTTACTTGCTCAAGACCGGAACCATTGTCCACGGCGGAGCAAACATGAGGCTGGATAAGCGCGTTGTTGGAAAATCAAAATGGGAATATATTTTGGTGCTGTATAAAATTGTAGCGCCTGAACCGGATGATATGACCCTTTCACAAGAACACTTTGAGTTACAGGTAGGAGAAAGTTCTCGACTAATGGAACTGCTCCGACACTTGTATCAAGCTTCCAGTCAACCGGGCGGTATTGCTTCTTTTCGTGTAGAAACGCTTTTCCGCAATGTGTTAGATGAAATGTTCATCTGTGCCCGCAATCAGACCAATGGAGGGGCCCAAGATTTGTTTGAACAGGCCGTAGGATATATCCATGAACATTACATGGAGCCGCTCACGCTAACGATGCTTGCGGAGCAAAATAACGTGAGCTACAACAGGTTGGTCTATGTGTTCCGCAAGTATTCGGGCATGGGACCGGGGGATTACATCTTGCAGTATCGCCTTAACAGAGCCAAAGAAATTTTACCCAGCAGCAAAGCCCCGTTACGGGAATTGGTACAGTCCGTTGGATTTAGCGATCCCTTTCACTTCAGTAAATTGTTTAAGAAACACTTCGGGGTATCACCCAGTGAATATCGGGAAAAATTCCTGAATAACACATGCTGATTTCTTGATTAACACATTCCCATATAAAAGTGGTTTTGCTATACTAACATAAGTGAAGTTAGACTAAGCTAACCGTAATTTTATTGGAGGAATGACAAATGAAAAAAATCATAGGGCTTTTGCTCTCAGTAGTAATGTTGACAGATATATTGGCGGGCTGCGCCGGAACGCCTGCGGATAATAGCGGGACAAGTACGCCGGAAAATTCGCCAGCAGTGACATACACAAGCAGTACAGAAGAATCAACATATCCACGCACCTATACTGACTCAAGAGGAAAAGAGATTGTATTTGAGACTCAACCAACCAAAGTAATTTCTACAGATTGGTCAATTACAGAAAGTCTTTTTATAATGGATTATCCCCCTGTCGCATCTTCTCTGGTCGAAATGATGAGTGGTTGGGAATCAATGAAAAGTTATTTTGAAGCTTATCACGTAGAAGAATTGGGTGGTGGCATGAGTACGGTTAATCTTGAAAAAATGATTGAGCTTCAACCGGATTTAATTCTTACTACAGCCTATACCAAAGAAGATGTAATTGAACAATACGAAAAAATCGCTCCTGTCGCTGTTTTATCAAGGGAGGCTTTTGTTGAGAGGGAAATGGGAATTCGAGAAATTGGGAAAATAATAGGAATTGAACAAACAGTGAATGAGATACTTGGGAAAGAAAAAGAACAATTGGTTCAATACAAAGAACAGCTTTCCGAGCAATTGGGAGATAAAACGGTAATGTTCTTGAGTGAATCCGGAAAAGTAATCAGCTTTTATTACGGCAATGTAGCCTTGCATTATGATACAGAGAAAGGTCTTGGGTTGCATGCGCCCAAAAGCCTTCCCACCGAGGTTAAAACCGAAAACATCACTTTGGAAGGATTGTCTGAATATAATCCTGATGTGATAGTCATAAGTTCTAGTGAAGAATATTTAAAAGAGCTTGAAAAAAACTCGGTATGAATGCCCTAACAGCAGTGAAAGAAGAACATGTTGTTAGCATTGATGCATCGGGTGTGACTGGAAGTATTCCCGGCACAAAATACGTTGCACAAGTGATGATAGACAGCCTAAGTAAATAAAACCGTGTTAAGACCAGGTGCGGCCCGCTATGGCAGCCTGCGCCTGGCTTCTTATTGCCAAAATCAAATGAAAGGAGGGGCAAATCCTCATGATAAAAGATTTAAAACGATTTCTACGGTATTACCGCCCCTATAAAAAACTCTTTTTTCTGGATTTTTTCTGCGCTGCTGCTTCTGCTGTACTGGAGCTTGCGTTCCCGCTTGCAGTCAGCCGCATTGTGGACACCCTCCTGCCGGAAGGAAACTGGAAACTGATCGTTACCACTGCGGTTTTTCTTGTGGTGCTGTATCTGGTCAACGCAGGGCTTAAATACATTATCGCTTATTGGGGAGAAAAACTGGGCCTGTATATAGAAACAGACCTTCGGGTGGAGCTATATAATCACCTGCAAAAGCTTTCCTTCCGTTTCTTTGATAACCATAAGACTGGGCAAATCGCATCCCGCGTTTCCAACGACTTATTGGATGTGGGCAATATGGCTCACTATGGGCCGGAGCATTTCCTGATTTCCATTATCACACTGATTGGCGCTATGGTGTTAATGATCCGCGCTAACTGGATACTGGCGATTATCATGACAGTGTTAGTAATCGCCATCCTTTGGATAACCCTGTATTTCACCAAGAAAACCATGAAGGCTACTTCCGGTATGTTTGGTGCAATCGGCGCATTTCTTTCCCGGCTGGAGGAAGGCATCGGCGGAATCCGCGTGGTGCAGGCATTTGCTAATGAGGAATACCAGAAAAAGCTATTTATTTCGGACAATCAACGGTTTGTTGATGCAAAGATACAAGGCTTCAAAGCAATCGCAGAAAACCAATCCTTTAGCTACATACTTATGAGGTTCTTGCCCCTTGTTGCCCTCATTGGCGGCAGTTGGTTTACCTTAAACGGCAGCATGAGCAGCGGAGAACTGTTTAGTTTCATCCTCCTGGGCAATGTCATGCTCAACCCGGTACAGCTTCTGGCCAATTTTTCTGTTCGCTTCCCTAAAGGAATTGTGGGCTTTCAGAACTTTACGCAAATGATGGATACCGAGCCGGAAATCAAGGACAGAGAAAATGCCGTAGAGGTATGTTCCCTACGCGGAGATATCCGATATGAGGACATTACTTTCGGCTATGACTCAAATCGGCATGTGTTAGAGAATGTGAGCCTGTCAGTAAAGGCTGGGGAAACAGTGGCCTTTGTAGGAACCTCCGGTGCAGGAAAAACAACGCTATGTAGTCTGCTTCCCCGGTTTTATGAAGCCGAATCTGGCAAGATCGCTGGCGGGCGCTGCGGTCAGCGCCCTGTTAGCGGCGCTTAGCCAAGGGATTGCCCTGTATTTCGACANNCAGGACATTATGTTTTGGACAGTGGGTGGCGTGGCCGGTTCCAACTGGGAACAAATCAGAATTATGACGCCGTGGATTTTGGGAGCGTTATTGGGAGCCATTGTCCTCTCCCGCAGTATTTCGCTTTTGAGCCTGGGAGAAGATGTAGCAAAAGGTTTGGGACTCAATACCGCCATTGTCAATGTACTGTGCTCGGTTATCGTACTGATTTTAGCGGGAGCTTCTGTATCTGTTGTTGGCGGCGTGGCCTTTGTCGGCCTCATCATCCCTCATCTCGCTCGGTTTTTGGTAGGTGTGGATTATCGATGGATTATTCCGTCTTCGGCAGTATTGGGAGCTCTGCTTATGGTAGCGGCAGATTTGGGTGCACGAATGCTCAACCCGCCCTTTGAAACGCCCATTGGTGTGTTAACTGCGCTGGTCGGTGTACCCTTCTTCCTCTATTTATCCCGCAAGCAAAGGAGGGCGCTGTAATGACGGAAATGCAAAAGAAAAATGAAGCATACAAAAAGAAAATTGTTGTTCGAAATACGGCGATTGTCATTGGTGCGGCAGTGGTGCTTATCCTCTCCTTTATCATAAGCGTGAACACCGGATACACAACGCTTACACCGCTGGACACCCTGCGTACCCTGTTCGGCGGAGGCACAGAGAAGGAAAATTTAATTCTCTTTGATTTCCGCTTGCCGCGCATCGTCATCTCTATGTTGGTGGGCATGGGGCTTGCTTTATCCGGCTGCATCATCCAGGGAATTTCCAAAAACGCACTGGCAGACCCCGGCTTGCTTGGCATCAACGCGGGTGCGGGCATGATGGTCATCCTCTATGTAATGTTTTTGGGAGCACAGTCCTTTCTGTCTGTGTTTACCCTGCCGTTTCTGGCGTTGGCAGGGGCTGGTGTGACAGCAATCATTATTTATGCACTCTCCTACAAAAAGGGAGAAGGAATCGCCCCCATGAGGCTGATTTTAACCGGCATTGCCGTGCAGGCAGGCATTTCTGCCCTAACAACCGTGCTGGTGGTAAAGCTGGACGAAACGCAATATAACTTTGTTGCCACATGGCAGGCCGGGAGCATCTGGGGCAGTAACTGGAAGTTTGTATTGGCACTGCTGCCATGGCTTCTGCTGCT
>DOWI01000111.1:7463-7707 GCA_003519645.1 Oscillospiraceae bacterium | reverse complement strand
CACAAGCCCAGGATATATATGTAGTTTATTAAGAAGTATTATGATTCATTATATTCGCAAAGCGTTTTGGTTGCTACACATCAAGAGTTGAGGAATTCTCTTGGTTCAGGATCAAAGAATCAAAGATCAAAGATTCAATTACAATGCTAGGAAAAATCCTTGACAATAAACCGATAATCCAGTATAATACCTCCTGTTGCCGTATTAAGCGGTTTAGGTTATATGGCCCGGTAGTTCAGTTGGT
>DOWI01000111.1:0-7451 GCA_003519645.1 Oscillospiraceae bacterium | reverse complement strand
GTGGCTCAGCCGGTAGAGCGCGTCCTTGGTAAGGACGAGGTCACCGGTTCGATTCCGGTTAGCAGCTCCAATCCACCCGCGATTTTAGAATGTCGGGTGGATTTTCTATAATAAAAGCCAGGGAAATGTAACTGTTTCCCTAGCTTTTATTATCTCGACTATTGGTTGAAACATTCGGCTTGCAGCTTGATCACTTATATCCCGTAATCATTCAAACAATATATCTATAAATAATATTCATAAATATTTTCGTACATACTAAAATAAATTGAAATATAAGTTATTATGATGTATAATTAAATATAATTTGTAGCTATCTTCCTGAAATTTAGCATACTAGGAGGAGTTTTCGTGGATTTTATTAAAAACATACTTGCGAATGAAGCAGTAATTCTATCACTCATTTTTATGGGTTTTATCATTCTTTTAATTGTTTTCTTACTGGTTCAGGCAAAAATGAACCGAAAAGCACGTGAAAACATGATGAAAGATCTTGTTAAGACGCAGGAAACCATTTTTTCAAATGCCTCAGAGCTGTTGGCCGAAAAACTAACCGTCTACACCGACAGCGTGCTTTTTGAACGGGTCAATAATCTGTACACCGATCTTTTGTCACAGAACCTCCTGCCGGCAGTCAACGAGGCTTCTGCTACAGTTACAAAACTTTCGGAAGCAGTGGTGAATCGTCAAGAGACGGGAATGGTTGAAATTGCCGACGTCCTTGCCGAGCTTTTTGCGTCCAAAACCCGTGACTATATTCAGCAGGAAGCCGGTATCATTGCATCGCTTCAGGAGACCACTGAAAGCTTTTCAGCAAACCTGGAATATATTAGCACCAACATTCAGCAATTATCATTGCGGTTCAGCAATGTATATGAACAAGCCAATGCAATCGCAGTAACAGTGTCGGAATCTTCAGAGCTTCTCAGCAGTAAGCTGGGGATGCTGGGTGAGATGTTTGACAGTACCGCAAATTCTTTTACGGAAATGAATAATCGAATTGCGCAAAATAAAGAATCTGTTCTTGCATTATCCGAAACCACCCGGAATATTCAACAGCTTACCGACAGATCTGCACAACTGCTTTCAGAACAGAATGAAAGAACCGCCGGTCTATTTAATGACGCCATCCAATCGATGCAGCAAAGTGCCGAGGTTTCCGCAAAAGCTGTTGTTTCCGAATTGAGCATGAATCTGGGTACTACCACCGAATTGATTAGCGGCACTGTTACAAACCTTGCCGATATTGCGGAAAAGATTCAGAATTCAGCCACCCAGTTTGCAAGCGGAATTTCAAGCAGCTATGATGATTTCGGCAATAATATTAACGAAAAGCTGGGAAGTGTGACCCAGACCATGTCAGATTCCATAGCCGAACAGTGCCAAAAAATTGTATACAGCACAGAGACCTGTTCAAACAGCTTGGCTCAGAACCTCACCCAAATGAACGATACCCTGCAGGGGCATATTACCAATCTACAGTTTATTACCCAGCAGCTTAGCAATAACGTCAGTTCGTTTAACGACGGTGTTGACCTTTCAGCAAGCCGCTTTGAAGTCGGTATGGAAAAATCAATTTCATCTGCGCTTGCCCAAATGGATCATTCACTCGCGGATATTGTCAAGCGTCTGGTTGCTGTTACGTCCAGTATACAGGATGCAGCCGACGCGCTCCCCAAGGCTGTCAAGTCGATAAAAGAAAACAGCTGACATCAATTCGGAGCATCCATGTGTATACACATGGATGTGCTCAATAAAATTCTATATAACTAATGGCTGCTTGTGCGAGATGGCAGAATCATACCGAATGATTTTACAGGAGGCGGAGGAAATTTGCTGGATTTTGTACCCGTACAACTTAACGAAATCAAGCTTCAGCTGGAAGTTGATTTCCCAATGCCTTATGATTTTGCCCTTAAAAAAGAAGATTCAGCAGTTGAGATAATTGACCGCATTCGTAGCGGTACAGACTTTTTAGATCTTTCTACTACAGATTTTAATTATGTTTTTCAGCTGACAAATCTATGTACCGAAGAAGAATTCGATCAACTGAAAATGAACTTTCCTTATCGGATAACATCCAATCTGTTCGATATCGGATGGATATATTGCCAGTACAATCCAGACAACAAGCGGGCTGTTGATCTCTTTACAATTGTTTGCGCTTGGATGAAGGATAATAAAAGAGATGACTTTAATGACACGCTGATCGGGCATACAGATCTCCCATGGGAAGATATATTTATTCGATCGGTTGAAATCATGCGTATCCAAAATCTTTCAGTTGACGACTTTTGCAGAAAATTTCATGTGTTCCCGGACACAACGTTTTACCAACATCTCAACATTGTATACCTGTCACGCTGCGACAAGGATGAACTACTGAAAAATGAAGCCCTGCTGGCACAACTGATATCCACTTCTAAGCTTGAATATCTGCGCCCCACGCTTAAAAATTATACCGCTCAGGTTCATTACGACGAGATGTCACAGCTTATCAGCGATGCAATATCACACAGGCTATCCCAGGAAAGGGGCGATGAATCCATCGGACTTTCCCCGACCATGCTACAGCGTATCCGTCAGCAGCGGTTTCATTCGGTTCTTGAGGACTGTACAATTAGTAACCAGTCAAAATTGAACGTATACAATGCCATAGCGGGACGTATAAAAAATGTTGAGCTGCTGACAGGCGGGTATTATGCAATTGATTTCGGTGCTTATATTGTCGTTGACAGTGTTGACTGGAGCAGTCACGCATATGCCTATGTTCCGTTGGTTTATTCAGAGCTGCTTGGTGAATGGCAGAACGCAGACTATCCGGATCATTATTGGCCTGCTATATCCGAAGAATTTATTTCTAAGGCGAGAGACGTTGTTTTAGGGATAAAAAAGCCGGATGTAATCAAACTGGGATTCACTGACTTTGACATTTTGTATACAAATGACCTGTTGGCATTTTCCAGATATTAAGAAATGCTGATATAAAAGGAGCGCCAGATTTTGAATCCGGCGCTCCTTTTATATCAAATAACGTCTCAACATTTCCGCGTCGGTACAATGTAGTGTGGCTTCCTGCAGCGTTATCTTTCTGTTTTTAACAAGCTGAGCAAGTGAGTAATCCATGGTCAACATTCCCTGTGAAAACGCTGTCTGCATCATGGACGGTATCTGTTGCGTTTTTCCTTCGCGTATAACATTCCGGATTGCATCGGTAAAGAGAAGTATCTCGAGTGCCGCAACGCGTCCATGTCCGCCCATCACACGCAGAAGCTGCTGCGAAATTACCCCCTGTAAAACACCTGAAAGCTGCACTTTGATCTGCTGCTGCTGATTGCTTGGGAACATATCAATAATTCTGTCAACAGTTTGAGCCGCGTTGACAGTATGTAGCGTTGAAAGAACCAGATGTCCTGTTTCTGCTGCGGAAATTGCAATAGATATGGTTTCCAAGTCGCGCATTTCACCGACAAGCAAAACATCAGGATCCTCACGCAGTGAGGCACGAAGCGCGGATGAAAAGCTATGACTGTCATCACCAATTTCACGCTGGTTCACAATGCATCGGTTATGCTTGTGAAGATATTCAATCGGGTCTTCAAGTGTGAGAATGTGTCCTCTTCGGTTATTATTGATATAATCAATGAGCGATGCAAGGGTTGTGGATTTACCACTGCCGGTAGGGCCGGTAACAAGAATCAAGCCCCTTGGCTTTAGTGCCAGCTCTTTAAAAATCGGAGGAAGCCCCAGCTCATCAATGGTCGGAATTTTGCTTGAAAGTACACGCAAAACAACTGAATAGGAGCCTCTTTGCTTAAAAATATTAACACGGAATCGCCCGACAGATGGAATTGAATATGAAAAGTCAACCTCTCCGTTCTGTTCCAGCTTTTTGATCTGCTCCTGATTCATTAGGGCATAGCAAAGTGTTCTGGTATCATCACTGTTGAGTCTATCGTATCCCTCAAATGGAGTCAGCTGCCCGTCAATCCTTCCCATAGGCGGCACGCCTACTGTGATATGGATATCAGAGCACTTGTTTTCTACCGCTTTATTCAGAATAACATTGATTGGACTCGACATATCTACCGCTCCTTTATATTGGATATTACAATCAGTCACTTGTATAGGTGATCTTAATCAACTCTTCAATCGTAGTTGTACCATTCAGAACCAATTCGATACAGTTATCTCTTAAGGATGACGTTCCAAATTCTGATGCCATTCTGCGGAGCTCCTCTGTAGAGCCTCCCCTATCTACAAGTTCGCGCATCTCCCTGTTCATAACAAGCACTTCATGAATTGCAATTCGACCTTTATAGCCGGTATCGTTACAGTGAGGACAACCTTTGCCCTCATAAATCTCACAAGGCTCTTGCAGCTTCAGAAGCTTTGTTTCCATCGAATTTGTCATCCTTTTTGTTTGACACTTATCGCAGACTCTTCTAACAAGTCTCTGGGATATAACGCCCACCAGCGATGCGGCAACAAGAAAGGACTCAATGCCCATATCAACAAGCCTTGTTACTGTGGATGCCGAATCATTTGTATGAATGGTGGATAAAACCAGATGTCCTGTTATCGAAGCACGGACAGCGATCTCAGCAGTTTCGGAATCGCGGATTTCACCAATCATGATGACATCCGGGTCTTGTCTCAGAATTGAACGAAGCCCACTGGCAAATGTCAGACCGGCTTTCGGGTTTACCTGAACCTGATTAATACCGGTCATATAATACTCGACCGGATCTTCTACCGTAATGATATTGATATCTGACTTGTTGATTTCTTTCAGGACTGTATAAAGTGTTGTGGACTTACCGCTTCCTGTTGGACCCGAGACCAGTATGATACCGTTGGGGTTTTTAAGAATTTCATCAAAAAGTAATGAGTTTTTTTCGCTGAAACCAAGCTTTTTTCTGTCAAGGGCAACTCCTCTGCCCCCTAGAATACGAATTACAATTTTCTCCCCGTTGACGGTAGGCAGCACGGAGAGTCTCAAATCAACCGACGCACCGTTGAAAACGGTCTGTATGCGTCCGTCCTGCGGAATCCTTTTTTCTGCAATGTCCATGTCGCCCATAATCTTGAGACGGGTCACAACCGCAGCATGCGCCGATTTGGTAATACTAAGCTGTTCAAAAAGCTGACCATCGATTCTGAACCGTATCCTCACAATATTCTCCATCGGTTCAATATGGATATCGCTTGCACGTGAGTTAATGGCATGATTAATGATAAGATTCACAAGACGAACTACCGGAGCATTGTCGACGTTTTCATTGATATTTTCACTAAGCTCCTCAACCTCGTCAATTGTGTATTCCTTGTTTATATCCTCAACCGCTTCGTTTGTCTGTGTTGTTTCATAAAGCTTCACAATCGCGCTTTTTATCTCGGTTGCCGTTGCAAGAACTGTTTTGACATCCATCTTACTTTCAAGCCTGACATCATCAATCGCATGGAAGTTCATCGGATCTGAGGTTGCCACTGTCAGCTGTCTTCCCTCTTTGGCAATCACCGCAATGGTATATTTTCTTGCCGTTTCATCGCTGATATACTGTGACATTTCCGATGGAATGTCGATTGATGACAAGTCGACAAACGGAATTTTATACCTATATTCCAAAGCCTTCATAAGCTGCTTTTCTGTAATATATCCCATGCTAAGGAGCACGTCGCCTAAAGGCTTTCCCCCTGTACTTGTCTGAAGCGCAAGTGCTTCATCAAGCTGTTCCCTGGAAATAACATTAATATCAACAAGAAGCTCCCCCAGAGGAGCATTATTTGAGAGCAAAAACATCACCCCGCAAAGATAATGTAAATTTGATGAAACCAGTATATATCTACAACATAATATCACAATTTTTTGGTATTAACAAGTTTATAGTTGTGGTTATTAACATGATTTGATTGCAGTAAGTACAAATTATATGCTAATATAGCATATAATTAATGAATACAGGAGAAATAGGTTGAAAAAAGTTCTATCGACCTAAACAAAAATGCCCATTTCAAACCATGAAAGGACATGCATCTTATTATGGAACCATTTATAAGGATTTATATCGTTCTGATCGGACTGGTAATTGGAAGCTTTTTAAATGTACTAATATACCGAATCCCATTAAAGCAGTCGGTAGTAAAGGGGTCGTCCAACTGCCCCAGATGCAGCCATAGACTAAATTGGTTGGATCTGTTTCCCTTGCTCAGCTATCTATTTTTGCGTGGTAAATGCCGCTATTGTAAATCGCCGATCAGTCCGAGGTATCCGGCGGTCGAAGCAGCAAATGCTGTATGTTATTATCTGATCTACATAAATAATGGCCTGCAGCTTTCATCACTTCTATACGCTGTTGTATGTTCCAGCCTAATTGTTCTTGGGTTAATCGACTATGATCACAAAATCATACCAAACCGATTTCATATAATTGTCGGGGTATGTGCTTTGCTCCTGGCTCTTATCTCACGTGAACTCACTTGGATAGAACGGTTATTGGGCATGTTCTCAATCAGTGTCCCTTTATTCGTCATTGCCCTGTTTACCGGGGGCATTGGTGAAGGTGATGTAAAGCTATTTGCAGTTTGTGGGTTTCTGCTTGGGTGGAAACTGATCCTGCTAACAATGCTTCTTTCATCTTTTTTTGCTGCAGTATACGGAATTACCCTGATGGTAATAAAAAGGGCAAAGGGTAAAACCGAAATACCCTTTGGCCCCTTTATTGCATTCGCGGTTCTTGTATGTATGTTTGCAGGAGATAGATTAATCAATATCTATCTATCACTTATCAGCAAGTAACCAAAGCAAAGCACTGCACAACACTGATTAATGGGAGTAAAAATCCGGGGTATCCCTAACCAGGATACCCCGAATTTTTATTAAACTTTTAAAAGCTCCTTTGCTGCCGCAGTCAGTTTTTTAGCCATTTCTGCGGCTTTGGCGGCATCGGAGCCTGTAGCAGTGATATAAGCCTTGATTTTCGGCTCGGTTCCGGACGGGCGGAGNNGATGGGCGAACGATCAACCCCGCATTCCCCTCAAGTCCGAAGGATAAGACGTTTGATTTTGGCAAATGAATTTCATTTGTCTGCCCGCTTTGAATATCAACCGCTATAGAATTCATGTAATCGGAAAAAAGCACGACGCGCAAACCTGCAATTTCAGTAGGACGGTTTTCCCGCAGTCCCGACATCAGCGCCTTCATCGTCTCCATTCCCTGCGCACCTTCAAACTCGGCATTAATCATTGTATGCTGATATACACCGTGCTCCTTATAAAGATCATTCATTACATCAAGCAGCGTTTTGCCCTGTGACTTGTAATATGCAGCCATTTCACATACCAGCATTGAAGCCACTACGCCATCTTTATCCCTGACGTACCCGCCGGAAAGATACCCATAGCTTTCCTCAAATCCAAAAACGTATCTGTCTTCGTTGCCTGCTTTCTCA
>DOWI01000256.1 GCA_003519645.1 Oscillospiraceae bacterium | reverse complement strand
CGAACACCTTGATTTTGAACGCCCGCGAGGGCTGGCGAACTATTGACACGTTTTATCCGTTTGAGGTTATGCGCGTAGGTCTGCAAAACATCGTGGAATCTTTCTGCGCATTGGGTTACGGTAACGATCCACGCTTGCAGAAAGCGTGGGATATTCTGAATAGCAAAAAGACTTCGGTTGGAAAATTTTTACTGAATGGAACGCTGACAAAATCATATCTGCCGAAAGAGCGAGTTGGCAAGCCCAGCAAATGGGTAACATTCTATGCGTTACTGGCAGAAAAGGAGAAGGATATTATTTAGTGCTAACTATTTTCCTGAAGAAAACTTTTTTATTATATTCCGCGATCAAAAACTGATCCGCTGTAAACAAAGAAAAAACTCTTGCCAAAAATCACACAAATTTATTTTGCAACTGTTCTGTTCGGGAAACACTCTTCCATCCACTGTATATATTCATCGGTAGTGATTTTTCCGTCGGAACACTCGTCACGCTTGGTCATCGCCTTATATTTCCACTGTTTGAAATCGGACTCTTTAATTTGATTGACACGGACACGGGCGGCGTATCGTTTATAATATTTACTGTAAATCGGAATAGCCGCATTGTCGGCTATTTTTCTTTTATAGTTTTCCTGGGCGGCAATATCCTGACAGTTTCGCGTCTCGCCCTGCGCAATACGGTCACAGTAGTTCGTATCATAGTTGCCTTTCATAATGAAATATTTTTTACAGCGTTTACATTTTCGGAAATGTACATTCTGCTCTAACATTTTAGTCAGTTCCAATTCAAGAATTTCGGCAACCGAACCAAAATCATAGCTTACATGTAAAAATCGCAGAAAGGTCAGCTTGGCTTCAAGTTTTTTTATTTCTACTTTGTAGTGTTCGGCAAACTCCCGGTGCTGTTCAGTGAGTTTTACTGCTTTGGTAAGGCGAGGAAGCAATTCGTCTTTCCGTAATCCGTAAGGCATTTTATCTCCGCTCATCATTCTTGTACTGTAAAACATGGTTTCGTTTCTTCGGGAAAATGCCGGCTGGTCGTGTAAATCCCGATATAAATTATATCGTTCTGACGGATGCATATGCCCCAATACATCCGGAAAAAATTCTTTGTCGAAACAAAACTCAATCAATGCAGAATACTCTTTTTGTAATGTAATTAAATAATTATAGTACCACTTCAACCCGTCTACTGTATCTCTATCATACGAAAATACCGGCGGACAAATGGCTGTATAGAGCGATTTGTATATGATTTCTTCGGTATGAACGACTGTAGATGTATAACGCAAATATTCTGTGACCAGTTCATATGTGCGATTATATATTTTGTCCGGTTCACTTTCATGTTGCCCCATATATTTTTCCGGTTGTTCCTCCTTTAATTTTTTACCTAATTCTTGTATGGTAAGCGGAAAAGCGATTGCTTCTTTAAACGCCGTTTTAAAGTCCGAATAAACAAAGTCTAAAATTCCTTCTCCGTATGATAAAGAAATTCTTGCACCGCTTAATACATTATTAAGCGGTGCTTTTTTTTGGTCGGGATAATCATCATAAAATTCCTCTGCTCTTTCGTTAAAAGAAGAACGGTCAATATCGTATTTAAGACAAAGTTTTTCAAAATTCTCTTTGTTTTTCTCTAAATCATTTATACGAAATTCTTCGCGCTCCGCTTCTTCTTCTGGAGAAAGAACATCCTCGTGAACGGTTCGATGCTGCGCTTCTATTTTATCAAATTCATCCAAGTCTTCCTTTATAATGATAAACTCATTAAAAGAATCAACGGTAATGCTAATCGATTTGCTTTCGGAGTTGAAGTAAACGCTGTTCGAAAAATAATCAAACCGCACATGCTGATTGCCTTGCCGTCGAAGACGATACTTTTCAATCTCATCTAACGAATATTCCGAATAATCTTTTTTCATATTCCACTCCTGATTTTAGAAAATCCAAATTGCTTTTAAATTAGAAAATTAACATCAATACATAAAACATTATACAAAACCATTGCGCGAATGTCAAGCCCTTGTTATACTACCATTAGATAATCTTAATATGGTTATCAATATTTTCTAAAAAGGAGGCAAGCAAAGTGAAGGAATCAATTTTCAAAAGCTATGATGAGCTGCCGTTGTTTCTCAACGCGGAGGTAGTCGGAAGGGTGTTGGGTGTGTCCATCTCATCAGCCTACGAGTTGATGCACGAGAAGAACTTCCCAAGCATCCGTATCGGCAATCGACTCATTATTCCGAAGGACAAGTTCATCGAATGGGTCAATGCGAAAGCGGAAAGGTAAGGTGATTATATTGAGTAAATATTTAAAACAAAAACGGTTCTATGTAGATAATGAGTTGGATTTCTGGCTCGATGAATGCTATTTTCATTCCAGCAGGGATAAGGAATATCCGTCCGTTGTGATGAATAAATTTGCGCGGTGCGCGATGTGGGTGCTGTGGGATACCGAAGAAATAAATCTTTTCGGTGTGCTTTATAACAATCAGGATATCCGCAGGATCATGATAGAAGAAATGATTCCGGAGGATATTGACACGGCGGTTTCTGTGTTCAGAAATTGTAAAGCAACCGTCAAATTACTATCGTCGTTCATGTTTTATCTTCTCTTTGTGATTATTAATCGGGATGAAATTATAAACGAATGGTTCAAAAGAACCTATCCGCAGGCAATGGAAAAAGGGAAATTCGTCCCGCCGCCAAACTGCAGACGGTACTGGCGCAACGTAGGTTGAGAGGTGTGTATATGAAATATAAAAAATATTTACAGCGCGATCCAATCAAAAATTATTTTCCTCTGCCGAATGAAATCTTCTGTCTTGGGCTTTGCTCCGGCGAGCTTTCAGTATATTCCTATCTTCTTTATCGTGAGGATCGGAAAACCTTTCAATGCTGGCCAAGCTATAAAACCATTGGTGCAGCAACCAATATGTCCCGGAACACGGTGAGAAAATATGTAGAAATGCTTGAGCAAAAGCATTTTATTACGACGGAATACACGCAGGTGTTCACGAAGAACGGTAAAAAGTATAACGGAAATCTCAAGTACACGATACGCCCGATTGACGAAGCGGTTGAGTATTATCATCAGTTTCAGTTGGAAAAATTGGCTCGCGAACAGGCCAAGGCTGAAGCAAAACGGCGGCTTGATGAGTATGACCGGAAGCGAGGTTACAAGGTTGGATAGCGAAATAACCATCAAAAACTGCGGTTATTATGAAAAGCGGGTTAAAGAGCGGGGTCGGTATTCGCCCCGCACAGTTCACATCGGACGGCAGAGCCGACCGTTTGGCGGTTTTCCTGCCATCAAAAACAAAAAAATCCGATGTCTATCGGAAAAGAGGTAAGTGATGAAAGAAAATAAAAAGACCAACACATTTTGGCTGGAGCCTTCCCTCGTGGAAGAAATGGAAAGTATGCTGACAGAGGCAAACGCTATATCAAAAAGTGATTTCGTCAGGCAAGCGATAAAATTCTATATGGCGTTTCTGCGTCAGGGAAAAAGCCTCGATTTTTTATCGCCGCTTTTGGTACAGACAATAAAAAGCGAAGTTGAAAGTGTCGAGCGNNNATTCATACAACGATTTGACTGATGAGTATATGGATGAGCTTCACGAAGAATGTGCCAACAGGGTCGCGGAAACAAACGGCGTCATTACTTTTGAGGATGCCTATGATTTTCAGCACGGAGGATAAAGTATGCCGAAAATAATTTTTACAAGCAGGTATATAAAAAATCCCGCGAGAGCCAACGCCGGAAAGTTGGTTCGGTATATGGGAATGCGTGACGGTGTTGAAAAACTCCCCGGCGGGATCGATCACANNGTTGTATCACAGCCTATCCGGAAGCGATGGAGTATCTCGAATTCGAAACCTACCGTGAAAAAAGAACAAAAAATTCAGCGACAGAATTCATAGGCGCGTTCATTGAACGTAACGCCGACCGGATCGACGGAATAAAAAAATTGGTTTCATATATCGGTGAACGACCGGGGGTTGAAAAACTTGGTAGGCACGGATTGTTTTCGCAGACCGATGATAAAATCGATATCGACGCTGTTGCTNNACGAGGGAATCCTCTGGACTCATGTTATAAGTCTGCGTCGAGAGGACGCGGAACGGCTCGGCTATAACAGCGCGGGGGCTTGGAAAGGTCTTATGCGCCGGAGCGCGTTGCAGGTTGCTGAGGCTCATAAAATTGATCCATCGGATATGCAGTGGTATGCTGCGTTCCATAATACCACGCACCATCCGCATTTGCACATGATCGTATATTCAAAAAAGCTGAAACAAGGTTACCTTACGAATAAAGCTATTGAAAAAATGCGCGGTATGTTCGCAAATGATATTTTTCGTAACGAACAGTATCATTTATTTGCTCTGCAGACAAAAATGCGTGACGAGCTGAAGGATGAAGTCAAGGAACGATTGGACGAGCTGTACCGCCGCAGTCAGGAAAAAATATCATGCGACGATAAAATGCACGGGCTGTTTGAAAAATTGATTGGGCAGCTAAAAAATCATCAGGGCAAAATGCTGTACGGATATCTGGTGAAACCCATTAAGGAAACAGTGGACACTATCGTTGCGGAGCTTGCGAAAGACAGCCGCGTCGCTGATTTTTATGCCGAATGGAATAATATCAACCGTGAAAAACTGTCCACCTATTATGATAAACCGAAGCCGGATATTCCGTTGGAAGAAAACAAAGAGTTCCGCAGCATCAAAAATTCCGTGGTTAGAACAGCGGTTCTTATGATGAAACTGTCAGAGCAATCTCAACAACCTATATCAGCACCCGAAATAAATTCCGCGGTCACGGGTTTGGTTTCTATCCTCGGCAGATTGTTTTCAACCTCATGCCAAAAGCAATACGCAAGATTAAATACTCAGATCGACTCAAAATTAAAATCCAAGATTGCGGAGAAAAAGTTGGCACAGGGTTTGAAAATCGACCGGAGCTACAAGGAGGATATCGATGAGGATGAAGAACAGGAGCAGGGCTTTGGATTGTCTCTGTAATATCCTTGTTTTTCTTTCGGAAATCGCTGGATATTCAAAGAGAGTTGTGGTATTGTGTTGTACTTGGAAAGGGGGTAACCTATAATGGCAAAACGCAGACCGAACGGCGACGGGCTTGTCCGCAAACGTGATGACGGACGTTGGGAAGGACGGATCGTCGTCGGTCGTAAAAATAACGGCAATCCCATATATCGATATGTATTTGGAAAAACACAGAAAGAATTGCTTGAAAAATTACACGGTTATATAGAAACCTACCGCGGCGCGGAGCTGACCGAAGAAAGCAAAATGACGCTCGGCGAATGGCTCGACCGGTGGCTGAATGAATATATGATATTTACAATAAGAGAAAGCACATTGAGTTGTTACCGCACCATGATTGAAAAATATATTAAACCGCATCTTGGTGACAAGCCCCTCGCATTCATTACTACCGCGGAAATACAGCGGATGTATAATAAAGTGAAAAAGCAGGGGCGGGTTCGTGAACATCCTCNNAATCAGCTATCGGATAGCATGGTTAGGAAAATCCATATGATGCTTCATCAAGCGTTGGACGCGGCGGTGAGGGAACGGCTGATTGTAAAAAATCCTACCGATGGTACGACCATCCCGAAAAATAATTACGCTCCCAAGCAAATATTGAACGATATACAGCTTGATAGGTTTATGGAAGTGATACAACAGGATAATTTGTGGCATGCCTTCTTTTACACCGAGCTGACGACCGGGCTTCGCCGCGGCGAAATATGCGGGCTGAAGTGGCAGGATTTTGATGAGAGCAACGGTAGGCTCAAAGTCAGCCGCACTCTTCATAAAAAGCAAGGCGGCGGTTATACCTCCGGCGAAACAAAAACCGATACTGGTACACGGACGATCATATTGCCACCGAGCACAGCGGAGCTTCTGCGGGAACGAAAGATAAACGCGGTCGGCGAATGGATATTTTATAATCCTGTAAAACCGGAGGAACCGGTCAGTCCCGATTCTGCTTACAACAGGCTAAAGGTGCTTTTAAAGAAAGCGGATCTGCCGAGCATCAGATTTCATGATCTCCGGCACACTTTTTCTACACACGCGCTGGCAAGCGGCGTGGACGCGAAAACGCTATCCGGCATCCTCGGTCATACCAACGCCAGCTTCACGCTGGACACCTACACCCATGTGACAGGCGATATGCAGAAGCAGGCGGCGGGGATCGTCGGCAGCTTCATGGAGGACATC
>DOWI01000246.1 GCA_003519645.1 Oscillospiraceae bacterium | reverse complement strand
TTGAGTATTTGCCTTGCTCGGTTTTAGTGCCGACTTCCTTGACCTTACGTTTTCCGGCACGTCGTGCAATTTCTTCTTGTACACGGTCGAACATCTGTCTTTCAATAATTGCCGGATGATTATTTTCTACATAGTATTGAGGCAGTTCACCGTTGTTCCTTTTTGACTTCTTCGTTATGCAGTCGGCGATGTAAGTTTTTTGTAGGAGTGCATCACCTTTGTATTTTTCGTTGGAAAGTATGGATAGTACACCTTTTCCGCTCCATTTAGCGTTTCCTCTTGGGGTAAGGATTTCATCAGCAGTTAGTGCTTTTGCAATATCGTTTAAACTTTCGCCTGCAATGTAGCTGTTGTATATCCGCTTGATTATCTCCGCCTCCTCAGGTATAATCTCAGGCTTGCCGTCTGCACCTCTGCGGTAGCCGAGGAATGAGGCATAGCTGAATGCAACATTGCCTTTCTTGGCACTCTGTCGTTTTCCCATTTTAACATTCATGCTGATGGATTCAGATTCCGACTGTGATAGACCGCTGAACAATGTAATTAGCAGTTCACTTGATACCTGGAGGGTATTGATCCCTTCCTTTTCAAATATTATCGGTATACCAAGTTCTTTAAGCTCTCGAACATACAGCAAACAGTCAAGATTGTTTCGGGAGAAACGTGATACTGATTTGGTGATGATTAGATCGATTTTACCTTTTCGGCAGTCTTCAATCATCCTCATGAAATCAGGACGCTTTTTCGCTATAGTGCCGGTTATACCCTCATCTGCGTATATACCAGCCATCTGCCAGTTTGGTTTCATCATAATCATGTCGGTATACATTTCTTTTTGTGTTTCGAAGCTTTTTTCCTGTTCTTCCTTGTCTGTAGAAACACGGCAGTATGCGGCAACTCTTTTAGGACGTAGATCGCTTTGCCTGTCAGCCGCAAATTCGGGCTTCGGAGGTATTATTCTGACTACTCTCTGTGTCATTACTGTTTGTGCATTCATCATCGTCGGACTCCTTTCTTATAATGTTGTTGTTTTTCAAGCGGATGTGGACTGTATCGTCACTCGCCAGCAGTATTTGTGATACGGTTCTTTGAAATAATTCTACCTGAAATTCTGAAAGCGGACTTAAATTCTCAAAGTCCGCTTTCAATCTATTCGTTATGTGTCGGGCACTTTTATCCTCGTCATATTTTTTCGCTGCACATCCAAATATTAAGTTTTTAAGATCATCTTTATCAAAGTCGAGCTGTTCAAGCATTCTGCTAATCTCATTTTCAGCCTTGCGGATATTTATAGAGAATTCCGGTTTCATGTGATAGGTACACTCAGCAAGCCGTGGATTTTTTATAACTTGATTGAGAAGCATAGTAACTTTGTTCTGCACATCTGATATATTCATTTTTACGGATGCTTTACAGTCGCTGTTT
This sequence comes from Oscillospiraceae bacterium, assembly GCA_003519645.1. Next base: position 2,193 of record DOWI01000246.1, on the reverse strand, counting down.
TGGCAATACCATGTTTCAGAAAGCTTTTTGTTTCTGTCGGTACGGTGCAGCATTTTGCTTCCGCACTTTGCACATTTAACCACATATACAAAAGGCTTATTATCACTGTGAACAATGCAGTCTGTTGTGGTTCTACGATTAGCTTTAATAGCATTTGCCTGACGATATATTTCATCACTGATAAGCTTCGGATATGTATCGTTCCCAAGATAGCGTTCATCCTCAATGATGCGTTTTATGCGGTTTTTATTCCATCCGTGTTCGCCGAGCAGATATTCAACCTTTTGATTTGTCAGTGATTCTGCAATATTTTTTAGGTTTTTACCGCCGATGTAGTCACTAAAAATTTGATTAAGTACTTTTAATTCATCCTTGCATGGTTGGATATAACCGTTGACCATTTCATATCCGTATGGAAACCGTCTGTTTTTCATTTTCGCCTACACCTCCGTTGTTCAGGAATTTCTTCAGTGAAGCTGATGCCACCCAGCAGTGTGAAGCGTATGCTTGTTTCAGTCGGTACAGTTATCTTTTGTATTGTCTTATCGAACAGGTTTTCATCGAATTCGGTGAGTGCCGTACTAAGCCCTGCGAAGATTTCATTTAGCTCACGAAGCCCTGACAGAGTTTCATCACTGTCCTGCTCTTGGAGTAGCTTACGACGTTCTCGACGCAATGCATTTACTTTTCCGTTTATTGTGTTGTTTTGCTCAGCATATTCAGCACTACGCAGGATACCTTTGGAATTAAGACGTGCAAGTACAAGACTCTGAGCATTTTGCTCGGCAATTTCTTTATCTATTTGCTTGATCTGACGGTCCAGCCCTCCGGCTTTCATTTGAAGCTGTTCTATCTGACCTATTGCAGGAAGTAGAATATCTCTGTGATTGTTACGTAGCTTATTAATCAGAGTGATGAATGCTTCATAAATATCCGATTCAGGTATTCTGCGAGTTTGGCACAGGGATATATCAAGATTACGTATTCTGCATTCCCAATACTTTTTTCCATTTACCGTGACCGGCTTATACACATGACCGCATGAGCAGATAATTTTTTCACTAAGTGGGTAGACTGTTACATCTTTTCGATTACATACCTTTGAACTTTCTTGCAATTGCTGAACTGCATTGAATTCTGATTTTGATATTATTGGGGTATTTAAATCTTCTACATAATATTTGGGTTTTTCACCGTAGTTCGTTTTGCTTTTGAACGGTAGGGTATCGGTGGTATATTTCTTTTGGAATATCGCGTCTCCGATATATCGTTCATTATTTAGAAAATAATTGACAGTGCTAATCCGCCATATTGTGTAACCGAAGCGCTTAGGCGCATCCATTTTATTCAGCATATCTGCTATGTTCTTCTTGCCCATTCCTGACAGATAACTTTTGAATATCAATTTGACGATTTCAGCTTCCTCCGGCACGATTACGAACTCACCGTTTTCAAGGCGGTATCCATATGGTGTGGAGCTCGACAGAAAGGTACCGGAGCGCATTCTGTATTCACAGCTACGGCGCATGTTATTTGAGATAGATATGGATTCTTCCTGAGCTTGTGCACCTGATACTGCCAGCAGAAGCTCGCTTGACATATATGCCGTATCGATGTTTTCTTTTTCAAACAGGATGCTGATTCCCATATCACGGAGCATCCGTGCGTATATCAGTGAGTCCACTGTGTTTCGTGCAAAGCGTGATGTTGATTTTGTCAGCACCCGATCGATTCTTCCTTTTTTACAGTCATCAATCATGCGTAGAAAATCTTCACGTTTGTCAGTTTTAGTACCGGTTAGTCCTTCGTCCGCATAAATATCGGCGAGCTCCCATTTTGGGTTCTCTCCGATTATAGTGGTATAATATTGTACCTGCGAAGCGAAGGAGTGAAGCTGATCTTCCGAGCTACTTGACACTCTGCAATAGGCTGCAACACGAAGTATTTTTGCCTGTGTTCCGGTTGGGTTAATGGTTGTGATTGTAGCCATTTAGCTTACTCCTTTCGTTATACTACCACTTTTCTGTGGTGCAAGTACAAGATACTCTAAAGGTTCGAATATATCCAGTCAGAATCGGAAGAATTAATATTTATAACACAACAAATATTTTACTGTAAAATAAGGTTTGCACCATAATCCTCCGCGGCTATTTTAACGATTCCGTCAAAGGTGTTTTTAGTAAAATAGAAGTT
>DOWI01000060.1 GCA_003519645.1 Oscillospiraceae bacterium | reverse complement strand
AACACCAAGCCGGTCAATATCAATTCCCACGGAGAGCATATTAGAAGCAAGAACGTATGAGTAACTGCCTGATTCGCAACCTTGTCGCTCGAACATTTAGGAGGGAATCAGAGCAATATCAAATCACACCTGCGGATGTACGAGTGTTTGAACATTCGGAATTGACGAGTCGTAAAAGTTCCAAGGAAATCAAAGATACACTCGACCAACTCACACTTCGTTACAGCGAATCAGGCAGTTACTCATACGTTCTTGCTTCTAATATGCTCTCCGTGGGAATTGATATTGACCGGCTTGGTGTTATGACGGTCTACAATCAACCCAAGAGCAATGCCGAGTACATTCAGGCTACGAGCCGTGTAGGAAGACGCAACCCCGGAATTGTCCTTGCTATGTATAATAATATGCGTTCGAGGGACAAGTCTCATTATGAGCAATTCGGATATTACCATAAATCGTTCTACCGATACGTAGAGGCGACAAGTGTTACGCCGTTTTCGCTAAGAGCAATCGAAAAAGCTCTTCACTGTATTTTTGTGTCGATGATACGACTAACGATTCCGTTTCTGTCTGCAAATGAATCGGCAAGAGATTTTCAAGCCGACTTAGACGAAGTAACGGAGATTCGGGATTACATCGTTAAACGAGTTAAAGAGATAATGCCAAAGCATGAAAATTTTGCGGCAGAAACCCTCCGGAACTTCGCACGAGATTGGGAAGATGTCGCATCGGAAAATAGCAATACCCTCTGTTATAAAAGTTATAATGGACTTCCAAGCCTTCTGTCGTCTGCAGAGGAGGACTCGAAATTGGGATTGCCTAAAATCCTAAATTCGTTAAGAAACGTGGACCCAACGGTCAATATATTTTTTAGGAGGTGAACAGGATGGCTCGCAGATTTGGCAATCAACAAAGACCGGAACACGCCGGCAATGTCAGGCAAAGCCAGCTTATCTCAACATTCGGCGTAGGTTCAATAGTTGACTTTGTGCATGATACCGTGATAATCGCGGGTGTTGATAATTGGGATGCAGGAGACAATTGGGAGGAACGCAAACTCTTTAACAACAACCTCCAAGCTATTACCGGAGTCGAACATTTTCTTGCACCGAAAACAGCGGTTAATACACTTTACGCAAAAAGCCAAGATGTTGAATCGTATATTTTCCCGCAGAAGCTGTATTGTCCGATATGCAAGCATATTATTGATGTTCGCGAGTTAGGTAATCAACAGAAAAAGCATAGTTGCTTTATGCCAAGTGCTACAAAACCCGACAAGACTTGCGGCGGTCACCTCGTGGCATCGCGTTTTGCTANNCCCTAATGGGCATATTGAAGATTTTCCTTATTCTTGGTGGGTGCATCACGGAAAAAAGTGTGAAAAGAGCACCAGCCCGCACATTATTATGTATAACTTCGATAATCGAAGCGACATTGACAGCCTTATTGTTGAGTGCGAGGATTGTAAGGCAAAGCGCGGAATGGCTCTTGCTTTTTCTAAAAATGCTTTTGCTGGTGAAAACGGATACCCATGCAGCGGCAAGCACCCGCATTTGGGAAAAGACTATACTTCCGAATGTGCCGAAATAATGATTGCTCGGCTTCGCTCTTCTTCGAGTGTTTACTTTCCTGCAACGCTTAGTGCCTTAACGATTCCACCGTGGAGCCGTAAAGCTGTTCAACTAATCGAAGCTGAATATGAAGAACTGGCCGACAGGGAGCAATACGGTGAAAAAGCCGTTTCTGAGTATGTCAAGCGCAAAATTTTGCCGAGGGCTAAAAATCTGATTACGTTCTCTGACTTGATGTCTGCTTATAGACTAGTTAAGGAGCAAAAGAGTTCTTATAAGATGCAAACAGAGGCAGATATTTTTGCCGCAGAGTATGATGTGCTTTGCCGCGGGACAGCAAATGATAACGAGTATGTTGCATCAAAGACAACCGTTCCTGTAGGATTTGAGCGGATATTTGAGGCAATAACGGTTATCGAAAAGCTCACGGTTATAAACGCTTTGGTAGGATTTACGCGGATAAATCCATGGGACGGTTCGCTGTCAAGCAATCAATTAGCCCCGCTTGCAAGAACGAAAAAGAACTGGCTACCTGCTGTTAAGCTACTTGGTGAAGGCATATTCTTTAAGTTCAACCAAGAGACACTTGACGCATGGGAAAGGGCTGTTGGTAATAGATATCAGGATATGGCCAGCGAGTTGACTGAATCATTTTTGGAGAATGATAGGTTCTCTCATAAATATGTGGTATTGCATACTTTCGCGCACCTGCTGATACGGCAGCTATCAGATGACTGCGGGTACAGCACATCATCCATAAAAGAGAAAATATATAGCACTTATATGGATGACCCAAACAGACCCAATATGTGCGGAGTATTGGTCTATCTTGCAACATCGGATTCCGAGGGTAGTCTCGGAGGACTAATCAGTATTGCGAGCGACCCCAAACGTATGGAGTCCGTACTTAGAAATATGCTTCACAAGGCCTTATGGTGCAGTGCTGACCCGTTATGCTCTACTTCAACCCAACAAGGCTTTCACTCGCTGAACTATGCGGCGTGTCACGATTGCGTTTTGCTTCCTGAAACGTCTTGTGAATTCAGAAATGTCCTGCTTGATCGCATATCAATTGTAGGAATGCCGGGAAATCCGCGTCTCGGACTAATGGGCGATATTGCAGCATCATTGATGAAAGGCGAGTCGCTACCATAACTTGAAACACAACTTCGCTACTGTGCTGTTAACCATGGTAAAACATGAAAGTCGTCAGCGATCTCTTAGGCAATGCCGATATCCGCACCACCTATNNAAAAAAGAAGCGATCCAAGGTCTTGATGAGAAGCTCTTTAATACGGGTAAAAGAATAAGCGATTTTGCATCTCGGTAGTAATTCGGTAGCAAGGCTGATTGCCGTATGCAACCTGGTCCTTTGATTTTCCTTAATTTTGTTTGGGAAATCCTACAGCTAGTTCTTTTTAGTTTTTTTGGCTTTCCGTGCCGGGAACTTGCGTGTTCCCATTCTTTCAATAAATGCAGCAGTTTTAATGATGCAGTCAATACTTATTTGGTTAAGGTCGTTCTCATCCTTTAAGTATAATGATAA
>DOWI01000333.1 GCA_003519645.1 Oscillospiraceae bacterium | reverse complement strand
AATATTAATGTATTTAGATAATCCACCTTCTCCGATGGTATTTTTTAATTTATTAATAAATATTTGCGTCTTGATATTTTCAATATCGCTTATACTTGGTATAGGATGTCGATTGATTTTCTTCTTAGTATAATTCATAACATTCTTTAGCAAATAATAATCTCTAGAAGTTACAAAAGTAAAGGCCGTTCCATTTTTACCAGCTCTACCTGTTCTACCAATCCTATGAACATAGTATTCTTCATGGCTTGGCATATCGTAATTAAATACAATTTCTACATCGTCAATATCTAATCCTCTAGCTGCTACATCAGTAGCTACTAAAATCTCGATATCTCCTCTTTTGAACTTGCTGATTACATTACTTCTCACCTGTTGCTTCATATCTCCATGAATCTTATCAGCGCTATAACCTCTTGATTGAATAAGGTCTGTCACATCATCTACTTTTCTCTTTGTATTGCAGAAGATAATCGATAATTTAGGGTTGTAAACATCTATTAATCTTGTAAGAACTTCTATTTTGTCCTGTTCTTTTACCTCTATATATAATTGCTCTACATTTGGCGTAGTCAACTCTTTATGCACTACTTTTACAATCTCTGGATCCTTTTGATACTTATTGATAATTTCTAATATTGCCTTAGGCATAGTAGCAGAAAAAAGAAGCGTTTGTCTTTCGTGGTCTACACTTTCCAAAATCGTCTCTATATCTTCTCTAAAACCCATATTAAGCATTTCATCGGCTTCATCCAATACAGCGGTGTACACATTGCCAAGCCAGATTGATCCGCGGTTCATATGATCAATCAGCCGTCCGGGGGTGGCGACAACAATCTGAGGCTTCTTTTTCAAAGCGGTCAGCTGGCGGTTAAAGGGTTGTCCGCCATAGACCGAGGCGATACGAACATCCTGACGGAACTTTATCAATGCTCTCAGTTCCTCTGAAATCTGGATACAAAGCTCCCGGGTGGGACAAACAATCACCGCCTGAATATCGGTGACGCCGGGATCAAGACACTCGATGATTGGAATTCCGAACGCGCAGGTTTTTCCGGTTCCGGTTGGAGCCTTGGCAATCACATCGTGACCCTCCAGCATAAGCGGGATGGTCTTGGTTTGTACCGGAGTGGGGGTAGAAAAGCCCATTCCCGAAAGCGCTTTCAATATCTCGGGGCTGAGCGTCAGTTTGCCAAATGTGGGGGTAGAATCAGTCATGCTTTTTAATCCTCTCTGCGACCTATACGACCTATATATAATATAGGTTATATAGTAAGTAATCTCAATGTTCTGATGGTGCAAAAAATATCGGACATCAATATGTTTTCATCTGTCGGGGAAATAATACTTCAAAAATTTGCACCTTCATTCCATTGTTTCGATATAGAGCCTTTTATCCCCATGCGGTAAAATCAAACCATAAATCTGTAAAATTGATTCGAATGCATCAAATTTCTATTGCTTGCACAAACATCGCGGGTATAATAGTATTAGATTTTTTACGAAAAAACTTCGCAAAAAACGGTTTTGTATAAACCACATTCTTCTATTATACTAAGGAGGAACCAAAATGGCAATACTTATTACCGGTGGGTGCGGATATATCGGAAGCCATACAGCCGTGGAATTGAAAAAGGCCGGCTATGACATTGTGATACTTGATAACTATTATAATTCAAAGCCGGAGGCGCTTCGGCGTATTGAGGAGCTTACCCAGAGTGATATTCCTTTTTATGAGTGCGATATCCGGGATGCATCCGGGCTGAAAAGGATTTTTGCCAATCATTCCATTGACGCTGTGATTCATTTTGCGGGATTGAAGGCGGTGGGGGAATCTGTTGCCAAGCCCCTTGTCTACTATGACAACAACGTCGCGGGTACGGTGACACTCTGTCAGGTTATGGCGGAATTGGGCTGCAAGCGCATGGTATTCAGCTCCTCTGCAACGGTTTACGGCATGAATAATCCTTCTCCCCTGGGTGAGGACATGCCCACCGGAGCGGTTACAAACCCGTATGGGAGAACAAAATNNGGGGCGCATGAGAGCGGAAGAATCGGGGAGGATCCCAACGGAATCCCCAACAATCTCATGCCTTATATTTCACAGGTTGCAATCGGCAAGCTGGAAAAACTATCGGTTTTCGGAAATGATTACGACACCCACGACGGGACGGGAATTCGGGATTATATACATGTGGTTGACCTTGCCTACGGGCATGTCTGTGCGGTCAAATATGCACTGTTACATACCGGGGTAGAGGCCATAAACCTTGGCACCGGCGTGGGATACAGTGTTCTTGACCTTGTCAATGCGTTTGAAAAGGCGAACAACGTAAAGGTTCCCTTTGAGATTGTGGAGCGTCGGCCGGGGGATATTGCGGTTTGCTATTCCGAGCCGTCCAAGGCCGAGCGGATGCTGGGTTGGAAGGCNNGACAACCCCAAAGGGTTTGAATAATTCGAAGCACGTGGCAGGACTACACAAATTACAGAAAGGACATAGATATCAATGGAAAAGAAACCGCGTAAAATTGTTCTGGTTGGAACAGGATTTGTGGGGATGAGCTTTGCCTATGCCCTTCTCAATCAAAATGCCTGCCAGGAGCTGGTTCTAATCGATATCGACACAAAGCGCGCCATGGGGGAAGCCATGGACCTCAATCACGGACTGGCTTTTTCCGGCTCACACATGAAAATTTACTCCGGAAATTACTCGGACTGCGCAAATGCGGAGGTTGTCGCCATCTGCGCAGGGGTTGCCCAGAAGCCGGGAGAATCCAGATTGGATCTGCTGCAGCGCAATGCCGAGGTTTTCCGCTCTATCGTCGGTCCCACAATGGAATCCGGATTTAGCGGAGTTTTTCTGATTGCCACCAATCCGGTGGATATCATGACCCATGTGACACAGAAGCTTTCGGGAATGGATCCCCGCCGCGTAATCGGAACCGGAACCACACTAGATACCGCTCGCCTTCGCTATATGCTGGGGGATTACTTTTCGGTTGATCCCCGCAACATCCATGCCTATGTGATGGGCGAGCACGGGGACAGCGAATTTGTGCCGTGGTCCCAGGCACTGCTTGCAACCAAGCCGGTGATGACACATTGTACCGACACGGGAGGAAAATATTGCGGCGGCGACATGGAAAAAATCAGTGAGGAAGTTAAAAGCGCCGCCCAGAAAATTATTGAGGCGAAAAAAGCCACCTATTACGGCATCGGCATGTCCATGGTTCGAATTGTCCGGGCGATATTCGGTAATGAAAACAGCATTCTTACGGTTTCCGCAATGCTCAACGGCGAATACGGAGAAAGCAATGTTTATGCCGGCGTACCGTCTGTAGTAAATCGAAACGGAGTAAGAGAGATTGTCGAGCTGTCCTTGAATGAGGAAGAGCGGGCAAAGCTCCATTATTCGTGTGAGCTGCTCAGGAATTTGTTTAACGACATTGGATTGTAATACGGATTCCTCATTAAAACCGAACCAAAAAACCAGCTCTAAAACCCATACATCAATGCTTTTTGCTTGATTTTTTGGAAGTTTTATATTCGGAATTAGTATAAGAAAAATCAGTATTCGTCCCCGTCTCATTTTGAGGCGGGGATTTTTTTGTAATTGAACCTCCGGATTTGAAGATGTTCACCAAAGCAAATTAATTCTTGAATGCTACGTTTCCCGAAGGGCAAGGGCTCTGCCCTTGCCGAACCTATCTGCCGGAAATCCCAATTATCCGTGTTCTCTCCGCGTTGAGAAGACTCTCGGATAGAGCGGAGCCCTATCCATACAATATATACGCAATACATAGCGCTATTTCAAAACTCAGGAAGCAGGGCAAGGTAGGGGCAAATTTTTTATTCCATCCGTAGGGAACGCGGGTACTTATGCATTCCGTTTTCATAGATAATCAATCTGTCGGGCGTGTCTTTTGATACTTTTGTTTATAAAAACAACTTTTCATGATTAGACGAGTATAAATTCAACCAAATTGTAAAAAAATAAACCGGAGAAAGCTGGAATGAACAATCCATAGCAAGTTGTGTGTATGACACTTGGAATGTTCATCTCAACAGTGCTGATTTAATAATTAATGGGGGTAAGATCGTGAAAAGAATATTAGTATTCGCCGTCATTTCGGTTCTTTGCTTGTTGATGGTGACGGGCTGCAAGAAAAAAGATGATGAATCAAGCACCATCGGCAACGTAACCGATAAACCAATTAATATCACACACTGGTTTTGGGCGGACAATCCTGACTATTCTGCAAAAATGCAGCAAATTGCAACCGATTTTAATAATTCAAACAATATGAACATCAAGGTGTCGGCACAGGAATATCCGTGGGAAGGCGGCGGATACAGTGAAACCCTGTTTACTGCCGCCATGGGCGGCGGCGGACCGGACACTGCCGCGTGGAAGCTGACTTCGACTCCCCTGTTCAAGGCCAACAATCTTCTTGCCGTCCTCGACAGCTATATCGACAAATGGGATGACAAGGACGATATCGAAAGCAACCTATACGAGGTTATGAAAACGGCAGGCGGTTCGGACAGCATTTATGTTATGCCGTGGAACACACAGATATTATATGTTTATTACCGTCCATCCATGTTTAAGGATGCCAATGTTGCGGTGCCCACAACCTATGAGGAATTTCTTGAAGCCTGCAGAAAGCTGACACGTGATACCACCGGCGACGGTAAAACCGATGTATACGGCTTCGGAATGCGGGGCTCGACAGGTGGACAGGAACCCTGGGGAAGCTTTATTTACGGACGCGGCGGGGATTTATCCGACTTTACAACGCCCCAGGCTGTGGCAGGCATGCAGGACTTTATCAATCTGTTTAAAAAGGGATATGTTCCGCCTACTGCGCCAACCGACGGGTTTAATGAAATCATCGCCAACTTTAAGTCGGGCAGAACCGCAATGACCATTCACCATATCGGTTCCTCCAGCGGGATGGTTGAATCCTTGGGAGATGATGTTGATGCCTTCCCCTTCCCGGCAGGTGAGAAGCAATGGACATCCATGGGAGATACCGAGAATGTTATTTTTGAAAAATGCGACAATAAGGATGCGGCGTTCCAATGGGTTGCCTATCTTGCAACTGGAAAAGGGCAGGAGGACTGGTGTAAGACCACCGGCAACGTACCGGTCAGCAAGCGGGTTCAGGCTTTGCCCGAATTCCAGGAAAACAAGTTTATGAAGGTTTCCATCAAAGGCGCGCCTTATGCCGGTATTTTCCCAATTTTAGATACCACCACCGAATGGATTAGCACCATTTGGCCCAATACCACAGCGGCAGCATTGGCAGGCAACAAAACTGCAGCACAGGCCATGCAGGAGCTACAGAAAGGACTTTACGGCAGCTGATATGGCAAGAAGCTTGGTTCTGTCTGTTTGTCCAAACCTAGTAAAAATGATTTTGTACGGGACGGGAAATCCGTCCCGTACATTTGGGGCAGTAATACTTGTGCAATGTTACGGGTGAAACGTTATATTATGCCAACCAAAAACAAAGGGGGTATCCCACCGCATACCAACCATCCACAGGAAATGAAGCTACATTCGAGGTTGTAAAAAAGAGGTGAATAATTTGCATCAAAGAAAAGGCGGTTTTTGGCCCTACCTGCTGTTAGCGCCCGCACTGCTGGTTGTTCTGGCAGTGGTGCTCATACCTGCGATTAACGCCGTATTCATGAGCTTCCAAAGCTATGATCTCAGACGTCCATCCCAAATTGGGTTTATCGGATTTGACAACTACGTGGCTGTCATGAAAGACACCCTTTTCTGGCAGTCCCTGCTGCGAACGGTGTACTGGGTGGTGTTTGGAGTGGGGTTTCAGTTTGTGTTTGGATTTTGTCTTGCGTTGATTTTGAACAAATCCTTCCGCGGTCGTGGAGTTGTTCGGTCAATAAGTCTGATTCCTTGGGTAACACCGGGCGTTCTGATTGGGCTGATGTGGCGATGGATTTATGACGGAAGCTTTGGGGTTCTCAACGATATTCTGATGAAGCTAAATCTGATAGAAGACCCTATTGCCTTTCTTGCGCGGCAGGATACGGTGTTTCCGGCTGTGGTTGTTACAATCATATGGCAGGGAATTCCCTTTTTTGCGCTCATGCTTTTGGCGGGACTTCAGGGGGTGCCGGGGGAGCTTTATGAAGCGGCAGATATTGATGGCGCTAATGTTTTTCAAAAATTTTTTCGAATCACGGTACCGTCCTTGCAGAACACAATCTATGTGACCACGTTGTTGAGAATTATATGGGTTGCCAACTCGGTAGACGTTATTTTCAACATGACAGGAGGCGGTCCGGCGTACGCTTCCCAAACCCTAAGCGTTTATGTTTTCAACAAAGCAAATTCGCTCAATCTCGGATACGCATCTACCATGTCGCTGCTTCTTACCGCGGTTTTGCTGCTTGTCGCAGTTCCCTATTTACGAAATCTCTTTAAAAATCAGGAGGCATAGGAATGGAAAGAAAACAAAGCGCCCTTTCAAGATTTCTGTTCTTGTACCTGCCACTCACCCTCATCCTGCTGTTTCTACTTTTTCCGTTTTACTGGACGTTTGTGACCTCCATCAAGCCGGAGCAGGAGCTGTATGGAAGGGTGGTGACCTACTGGCCGCGCAGTGTAACCTTCAGCGCATACAAATCATTGTTTTTGGACTATAATTTTCTGCACCCGATGGGGAACAGCTTTCTTGTGGCGTTGATTACGACGCTGCTGACTCTGTTTGTATCTTCGCTGGCGTCCTATTCTTTTTCTCGGTTCAGGTTTCGGGGACGAAAGGCGTTTATGATTCTATTTCTTACAAACAATATGTTTCCAACTGTTTTACTGCTCATTCCGTTATACGCCATTATGCGAAATCTCGGCATACTATACACCCCGCTCGCCCTTGTGTTGTCCTACACAACCTTCACCATTCCCTTTTCGGTCTGGCTGTTGAATGGGTATCTCAGCGACCTCCCCATGTCTCTTGAAGAGGCCGGTATGGTGGACGGGGCAAACAGGGCACAGGCGTTTACCCGTATTATTCTGCCGGTGCTGGTTCCCTGTCTGATTGCGACCGGCGTTTATATTTTTATGACCTCTTGGAATGAGTATACCTTTGCCGTCATGTTTACAAACGAGAGAAGCCGAACCATTCCGGTATCGCTGAAGAATCTAATCGGACAGCTGGGGGTTCAGTGGGATTTGCTGACTGCGGGCGGTATTATTACCATTATTCCGGTATGCGTGCTGTTCTTTTTTGCACAAAAAAGATTGGTAGAAGGCTTGACGGCAGGCGCCGTCAAGGGCTAGAAAGGATCAGGATGAATGGAAAATATAAATGTTACTGAAAAGGCGAGGCGGATTCGCGGGGATATTCTCCGGATGCTTTATACAAGTCAATCGGGACACCCGGGGGGCTCCTTGTCCTGCGTTGAAATACTGATTTCTCTATATTATCAGGTTGCCAATGTTGACCCCAAAAACCCCAAGATGGAAAACAGAGACAGAATTGTGCTCAGCAAAGGCCATGCCTGTCCGGCATTATATGCCGTTCTTGCAGACAAAGGCTATTTTCCAAGAGAGGATTTATGGACACTGCGCCAGATTGACAGCCATCTTCAGGGACATCCCGACAGCACAAAAACGCCGGGCGTGGATGTGAATACCGGCTCGCTGGGGCAGGGGGTCTCGATTGCCACCGGTATTGCGATTGCCGCCAAGCATTTAAAAGCAGACTATAAGGTTTACGCCATCATCGGGGACGGGGAATCACAGGAAGGGCTTGTTTGGGAGGCGGCAATGGCGGCAGCCCATTACAAGCTGGATAATCTTACGGTGATTCTTGATCATAACCGGCTGCAGATTGACGGTTCGAATGAAGAGGTGATGGATATCGGTGATATCATGAAAAAATATGAAGCCTTCGGATTTGAATGTATGAAGGTGAACGGACATGAAATTGACACCATAACCGCCGCACTAAATAAAACGGTGGGCAGCGGCAAACCCAAATTTGTATGCTGTGACACATTTAAAGGCCGTGGGGTTTCGTTTATGGAGGATCAATTCGGATGGCATGGAAAAGCGCCGAGTGAGATTGAATATCTCGATGCTATGAAGGAGCTGGGGGTGGACACCAATGATTGAAAAGCAATCCTTGCGTGTGTCTTACGGGAATGCGCTTGTTGAACTGGGACGCAAGGACAGCCGGGTGGTTGTGCTGGATGCCGACCTTGCACACGCCACCATGACCAGCATATTTGCCAAAGAGTTTCCCGACCGGTTTTTTAATTTTGGTATCGCCGAAACCAACATGGTTTGCGCTGCAGCCGGATTTGCACATGCCGGACTTGTTCCGTTTTTCAGCACCTTTGCGCTGTTTGGAGCGGGACGTGCTTATGAAATGATCCGCAACTCCATTGCTTATGTGGATGCAAACGTGAAATTCGGGCTTTCCCACTCGGGTTTGAGTGTAGGGGAGGATGGAGGAAGTCATCAGAGCTTTGAAGATATTGCCCTGATGAGGGAAATTCCCGGAATGACCATATTGGTGCCCTGTGATCCGATCGAAACACGCAAAGCGGTGTTTGCAGCAGCTGAAATCAGCGGCCCGGTCTATATCCGCGTTGCCCGCCCGATTGTAGATACCATTACAACCCAGGATACCCCGTTTGTTCCCGGAAAAGCCAATCCTATGCGGGATGGCAGTGACATCTGTATCATGACAACGGGATTGATGGTTCCCTATGCACTGGCGGCCGCCGAGCAGCTTGCCGCCAAGAATATCAACGCCGCAGTGGTAAATTTCCATACCATCAAGCCGTTTGATAACCAATGTGTACTTGAAATGGCCAACAAATGCGGTGCAGTTGTTACGGTAGAGGAGCATTCTGTCATCGGCGGACTGGGTTCCGCTGTAGCCGAAGTGCTTGCGGGCAATTCCTCGGCAAGGTTTGCACGAATCGGCATTCAGGACAAATTCGGGAGGTCTGGCAAGCCGGAGCATCTGTTTAAGGAATACGGGTTGACAGCCGAGAACATTGTCAATCAGTGTATGGCATTAAAAGGGTAAGGGATACCCAAAAGAGGGCGGAAAGGAAGGTCATCCAAATGAAGATTCAGATACTGGATTTTGACGGAGAAGGCATGAAACGTGTTTTTGAAAATGAAAAATGGATGGTGGGAATTAAGAACTGGAAGCCTGCCAACGATAGAATGGGCATCGATATGCTGGAACGCCATAATCAGACCGACGAGCTGTTTGTGCTTTTATCGGGCAGCTGTACCCTGATTTACGCCAACGAGAATAATGGTACACTGGAGATCGAGGCCGAAAAGATGCAGCCCATGAGGGTGTATAATATCCCACGCTCACTATGGCATAATACGGTTACCACAAAGGATGTGCGGCTGATCTTGATTGAAGATTCCTCCACCGGCATGGAAAACAGCGATGTGTTAAATCTCAGCCAGGAGCAGATTTTTCAGGTGCGCAGTCTTGTACAGGAATAGGTTAGCGTTCCTACCGAATGCTTGAATGTTTACCATAGGAAATGCAGGTGCGTGGTTTTGATTTCCTGATTTTTCGATTTCACCTTCGTGAATACTAATTTCGGAGGTGAATATGCTATGGGTAGGGCCGATTTTAACGACTATTTAAACGGCCATTTGTTAAATGATGATGATTATTTCTTTTCGCTGCCTGAAGAGATACAGGAACAGG
Organism: Oscillospiraceae bacterium; assembly: GCA_003519645.1. The sequence goes on along the minus strand of DOWI01000333.1, from coordinate 4,101 downwards.
TCAACGCACGTGCTGACGATTTTAAATCGCATGAGGAAATGCGGGAATATATTCGAGATTTATTTAGGAGAGCATAATAAAACGCTGTAAAATGAATTCATTTTACAGCGTTTTATATTGGAAAAAGCGCTTGCGAGCCATAGGTCGTGGCTCGCATTTTGTGCCCTATATTATTTGGTGATGTAGGGGCGGATTCTATATCCGCCCCTACGGTATCAACATTTTAACGGTATTCAACCATTGAATATGTTAAATTGGTCAAAAAGCAGTAATCGCTTTTAAACAGCTTGTACAATTATCGGGCGGCAATAAGCATGTTTGAGACAAAAACAAGTGTTAAAACAATCACAAATGCGGCGCAGCTCCAAAAAAACACATGGCGGGTGCGAAGCCCGCTAATCTGTTTTGAAGCCAAGCCCAGCAGGAGGCAGGAAATCAAACCTGCACTAATGGTGATAATTACACGAAGCTCGGGAATCGAAAACGGCGCAATTACGTCAAACAATCGGGCGATTACACCGCTTATGATATAGAAAAACGGGGTGATCAGAAGGGGGAGTATGGCAACCGCATATTCCTTTTTGCCACAGCGAAGAAAAACGAATGCCATGGCAAGCAAAACGATCATGATTGCCCAGCCGGCAAAAATCATTCCGCCCGCGGTGTTGGTTTCGCTCATTACGGCAGACGCAATGATTGAAGAATGTATGGTGTCGCCCATTGTGATGACCACCCTTTCGTGTACATCCAAGTATAATATAAACCTAGGTTAACCAACCGAGGATGTTTTTATTGTATGCGATGAGCTTACCAAATGATACCCTCTGTTGGTAAAATATGCAACCAGTTTATTATAGCTTTTCACAACAGAGTTTGTCAACAAGGGGTTTGGTTGGGTCATATCTAAATAATTTATATTTTTATATTAAGAAAACATATAATAAAGAAAATCTTAAAAAACAGCTTTACAAAACCCATAATTTAGGGTATTCTATTGTAGAACAAACGTTCGTCTTATACAAACCAGAGAAAATTACTCAAAATTTGTGAAAGTGTTTGACTTTTTTTATATCAAATGTTAAAATATGGTAGGAAAAATACTTGTAATAGAATGGAGGACTGAAAATGGACAGGTCAAAAAAAGAGATAATAAAAATGTTTGAAAACCTGGATACAGAAACACAGATTAAGATTATTTCTGTTGCTGCTGCGTCCATTCAAGAGCAATCAGATTCTCAATCACCTGTCTACGATCCTCCGAAAGCTGGTCCAGCATCTTGATCATTTTCTCACGATTTCGAAACTTTTCCATTTCTTTTTCTATTTCAGCCTGGTCTTTGTCCAGCAGGTAGTCAATGCTTACATTCAGCAGCTTTGACAAATTTGCAACCACACGAATCATTGGTTCCTGTTTGCCGTTTTCATATTTTGATAAAGTTCCTTTACTTAAGCCCCCGCCAAACGTATTGTTATACAAATTTGCAAGGTACTCAAGCGTATATCCTCTTTCAATTCTGGCTAATTTTAAATTCTCACCAAACATTGATATCTCCCCCTATACCCTACTAAGTTATCACATATGCTAACTATACGCAAGTATTTTTAAAAAATGTTTCGTTTAAGAAAATAATTTTCTAAAAAGTTATTGACAACGAAACCAAATTGTGTTATTGTGTTAATGAAAACGAAACAAGGAGGGTGTCAATGATGAAGAAATTGAAACATAAACCGTATACGCAGTTTAAGTCGATGCTTCATGAGCGGAAGATTGGTTATGGTGAATTGAGCAACTTGTTGGGTGTTTCTGTTTCGGCGGTAGGCAGAAAGGTAAACGGCAGGTCAGATTTTCTAATCAGTGAAATTGCACGAATTGAAATGGCGTATAGGATACCAAAAAGTGTTTTTTTACCCAAATAGTTTCGACAACGAAACATTGCAACTATAGGGACAAGCCGGCTTGAATTTAATTGTAACCGAGATAGAAAGGAATGAATGAAATGGCGGTATACATTGGAATATTATCCAACCGGGGCAAAGTCATTGAAAACGATGACGAGGCATTGTCCTATGCTTTTGAAAAGTGTGGAATCGAGCCTACGGAGGATTGGCTTTATGTGGATGATGAGTTTAGGGAAATGATGTTGGAGTGGTTTTATTCAGGGGATTGGATATGCACCACCGATGTGGANNTAAAGCACAGAATACTAGGAGGGTGTTTTAGATGATGACTGCAAGAGCAGCGGCGCTCCGTCAGTGGATCGGACGTGCCAAGAAAATACACGACAAGCTGTATCCATACGAGCAGGCAGTCAGAAATCTTGACGGTGCCTGCGGAATTGATTCTATATGCAGGGAGCGTGACCGGCTTCGTGCCAAGGAGGCGGCTGCCCGATTGGAGCTGTATGACCTTTTGACCAATGCGGTTTTGCCGCCACGGCAATTTACAATATTGAATCTGCATTATCTGCAATATGAAAGCTGGACAGCAATCGCCAACAAGCTGAATATTGAGCGGAGATATGCGCTTCAGATACATTTACAGGCCATTGAACGGCTGGCGAGTCAAAGGGAGATCAACAAGGGGTTCCTCCTTGGGGCCTCCCCTTGAAGAGAAGGTAAACAGATTCTCGGCTTTGAAGAAATCTTGACTCAACGACAATGTATATTTAGTAACATTCGAATTTGACGTTTCTTAAATTTTCACTTTATTTTTGCTTGGTTCAAAGTCAAGGGTAGTCATTTCCATGCAAATTGCGCGCGCCGCACTGTGATCCTCAAAAACATGACGGTAAGGGTGGGCTTTTACCCGCTTGATTCGCATGTCTGCACGAGCGGTGCGCTCCGCAACCTGTCGGACAATCTTGATTTTATCCTCCCAGCCGAAGAGATAAACGGTTTGGGCGCCCAATGAAAGGCTGCTGCGTACCTTTTCAACATATGCTTCCCGCCCGTGGCGGGAAATAAAAGACTGATTGGCAATCAGTCCGAAGGCCACCCGAATATATTTGCCGTCATAAAACAGCTTTTTATATTTTTCTTTGCTGAAGTTTACTAAATAATGAAGAAAAGATAGAGTTTCTTTTTCGAAGTCCTCGATTAAATAATGACTATGAAAATGCCGCATTGCCTTTGTGAGTTCATTCAAGAAAACCGGTAAAAACAAGCCGTTGTAATCAATTTGACGAAGCAGCTCAAAGTGTTTAGCAAAGTCAGAATTCTTAAGCAGGCGGTCCAGCAGGTTTTTTTGAAAATAGGAAAGGCATTCGATATAAGCCTGTGACAGGATTTTATTAACGGCGCAACAGTCAATTGCCTGCACCAGCGGTTCGTCTCTCAGGTGGCGCTTCACGTTATGCATCAGTCCCTGCCGAACGAATTCGGCAACGGCGATTACGAATGACTTGTTGATATCATCATCGTCGCCGATTTTTATTATGACCTGGCCACTTTTTAGAAAGCTCTCGATATTCTCGCTTTTTATCCATTTAACTTTAACCCGATAGGGGAGCAAATCATCGTTTACACTGTTTATCACCTTTGCCGCGTGGAGTATCTGGTTACTCAGCCGGGTGGAGGTGTAACGCTTGAATGTAAAGGAGCTTATATTCCGAAATGCGGCCCAAAAGCTTTCAATCGTGGTGAGCAGCCTATCTCCGAAAAAAAGAAGCAGGATAACCAGCGCAGCCACAATGCCCCATCCGCCATACGAAGCCAGAAAATCCGCAAGCGCGCCCATCAATTTATCCAAGCGTCTCATCCTCCTGCTCCAGATCGATCATGGCGCTGCAGCACATGGATTGGTCACAACAAAAGCAGACTGCATCATTAAATGGAAAAACAGCGGCGATGGTATCAAGACTCATGGTTTCATTGCAAAAATAACAGGTTGCGGTATTACTGGTGACCGAATCATATACATGGAGTGATTTCAAAAGCTTCTTTAAATCCTGCTGGTGCACCGCTTTTATCTGGTTTTCTTTCACCGGTCGTCACCTCCTGTATTTATATTTATACAGGAAACAGCAGACCGATATGACAGGACTTTAAAGTTGAGAGGCAAAACAATACCACGCACCTTACGCGTGGTATGCTCTAGCCCTA
>DOWI01000126.1:11915-12081 GCA_003519645.1 Oscillospiraceae bacterium | reverse complement strand
AGTGACTGCTTAGCTCCTGTCTTTGACGGGGGCTTTTTAGCGTTCATGTGGACAGGATACTTCGGATTTAATCTGCAGTCTGGGTGGGTTTGCTGAAAAATATGGTCTGGATGATATGCTCCACCCTAGAAAGGCTGTTATCGGCAAGCATCTCAAGATGCACTGA
>DOWI01000126.1:7593-11858 GCA_003519645.1 Oscillospiraceae bacterium | reverse complement strand
TTTGGCGGGAACAAGACAAATCCAAGAATAAATATTATAATCTAAAATTAGCTTTTATTCTGTTGCTCAATAAGCGCGCTGCCCCGTTTGGTTTGGATGAGATATCGCGGACGAGCCTTCACTTCGTCATATATTTTTGCGATATACAGCCCGATTACGCTGAGGCTGATCATGATGGCGCTTCCGATAAAAAGCTGGAGCAGAATGACGGTAGAAAATCCGGGATCTGCCTGACTCGCAAAATAATTATAAAGTGTCTGAACCGTCATCACGACGGCGCCGATACCCATCAAAACGCCCAGCCAGAAAACAATAAACAGGGGGGCGGCAGTATATGCGGTGATAGAATTGACGGCAAGCCTAATAAGTGAGTGAAGTGTCCACTTTGTTTCGCCACCGGCTCTGGGAGCAACTTGGAATGGCAAGGCATACCGCTTGTATCCCACCCATGCCGAAAGTCCGCGGAAAAACGTGTTTTTTTCCGGGAGCTGCTTCCATGCCTCCACCGCGCTTCTATCCATCAGCTTAAAATCGGNNTCAATGCCGGTGGTGCGCCGGAAGGTGCGGTAAAATAACAGCGCAGCCAGCTTAGAGGCAATTGACTCGCGTCCTCTGTCTGCTTTCACACCCTCCACAACATCATAGCCCTCCTCCCGCCAGAGGCGTACCATTTCCGGTATAAGCTCCGGTGGGTGCTGCAGATCCGAATCCATCACAAGAACGGCGTCACCGGAAACGTTTTCAAGANNAAAGGCGGATTACCGAGACATTGTTATGGTGATCCGCCAGCCTGCAAAGTTCTGCCCAGCTTTTGTCCCGTGAGCCATCATCCACCAGCAGAAACTGGTGTTCAATGCCTTTGCGTTCCAGCAGCGTATCAACCGTCATTACATTGTTATAGATATAATCCCCTTCGTTATATACCGGCATCAGAATTGTTAGCAACCATCTACGCCTCCTCATCCTGCTCTATTTCAGGTGGCTGCAGTTCATCCGCAGCTATTACGGTTTCCTCAGATGTATCTTCCTGTTGTATGAGCACGTTTTGGTTATCCGGGGCAGAAACTGCATCCACGGAGGCGGTTTTTGGTGCAGGCTGCAGCAGTCTTGCAAACGCGGCAAATTCGTTGTCATCGGGATGGTGTGGGTTCACCTTTTTCCGAATGAATACAAGCAGGGCAATTAAGACTGCCAGCGAAAGAAGACTGATTAGAATACCCGGTATCAAACCAACCGTGAAGAAATTGATATCGACGTTATGGGCTCCGGCGGTGATTTTAAATGCCAGCATAGCCTCCCCAGTGGCAAAGGTTTCAACCTTTTCTCCATCCACCTTAACCGTCCAGCCCTCGTCATAGGGGATGGAAGTGAAGACTGTACCGCTAAAGGAAGCATCGATTTTGGCCGAAACATGGGTAGAGTTAAAGGAGCTTACCTTTAAGGGGTTGGATGACAGAGAATCAATTGCCTCATCAAAAGTCTGTTGATTGAGCGTTCCGATATAAATATTGCCGGAGCAGGTGTCCTTGGCGTTTATTGAAACCGTAATGGTATCGCCTTGTCTTAAAAACCCTGTATTTACAATATAGGGTTCATGTGAGGGAACACGCCAGGAGCCTGAATCTGTCGATATATCAATGCTTTCAGCAGCACGGCAATCAATGAACGTATATGTCTGCCCTGTTTGCGCTACCGTCGCGGTGAACCTTCCGTCATTATCGCTTTCGGTTGGCGTAATGGTAAAGCTAGCATCTCCGTTCACATTTGCAATATTATCACTTCCGAGCTCGGCTGCAATCGAAGACATGGTATACAAATCTGTCTCAACACCGGTTAGTTCGGTATAAATGCTATTGATGGAGGTGAACGGGTCATATTTTGACGGCGTCCAATCTTCAATATTGTTGTTTGCAAGAAATCCGAGCGGCAGCACCTTTTTGTTTTCATAGATTGAATAAGTGGTATCATTATAGCTTACTTTTTCAATTAGTTCTAAGTAAGGATCTGAGGACAGGTCGTCGGATGTCGATGAATCAAGGATTACATATTTAATCCCGATCAGCGAGTCGACCATGGGAACAAAGCTTTTGTATAAATGGCTGTTTACTCCGTTTACCGCATAGCCCAGATAGCCCATAAATTCTGTTTCATCCTGCGGGCTGCTGGACGCAAACACAGTCATGCCGCGATAGTCAAACAGAGCGGTGTCTACCGTGGTGCGGCGGGGCAAAAACTCCATTCTGTAAAATTCACCGGCAGCCGCCTCGTCACCAATCTTTTTGGTGCGATCAACCACTTTCTGAAGCGCTTTGGTAATATCATTTGCAACATAATCATTGCGAGCTGTGAAATATTCTTTAGACTGCATTGTCTTGAATGATGAGCCACCGTTAAGTACCATTTCAATGGTTACAACCAGCAGGATTAAGATGTATGCCGGACGCACCTCAATCCGCCGCCGCGATACAAGCCCAAGTACCAGCGCATAGATAAGAACAAGCAGCAGACTGACGTATATCGTATTAAAATCGTAATCATCACCGCCGAAATGCTCCTGCAGCATGATAAATCCAACAATCCCAGCAAGAGAGCCGCCAATTTGTTTTAGGGTTATCTTACGAATATTCACAAGGGTTTCGTATGCAATTAGAATCAGAACAAAGCTGTACAGGAACGAAAAGCGGTAGGGAAGATCGTTGGGTGAATGCAGACCGTGCCAGATTAGATCAAACTGGTTGATCACAAGACTGAACGCCATGATACCGAGTAATCCCAGATAGGCAAGACGGCGGCGCAGGTGAATGGATTTCATGGTGGCAAAGATGGGAAGAAGAAGAACCGACAGCAATCCGCAGTAAATATTCGGAAGATTTCCCGAACGGATGGTGGGCGTGGTGTTATATAAATGTCTTCCCAAAAGAGCGAACATTTCAAAATTACTTTTCATATCCGGAAGAGACCCGCCGGCAGCCGATGTATGTGCCAGCGAGATATAGACCGGTACCAGCAGAAACATGGAAAGGCCGCCGCCCAAAACCGAACCAATGGCAAACCGTCCAAAGCTGCGGGAAAGCATCGCAGCGCTCTGTTCCTGTCTCAGACAGAAACAGAGAAAGTAAAACACCATAAAAATACAGAGCATAAATGCGATATAGTAATTGGCATATAACGCATAAGCAAGCGTAAGAACATACGGCAGGTATTTGCCTGTACGCATCAGCTTTTCAAAGCTCATTATAATCAGCGGCAAAACCATGACGCAGTCAAGCCACATGATATTCCACGAATACGCCAGCAGATACATCATCATGGAATATAGGATTGATACAATCATGACCGAAATATCGCGCCGGCGGTATATATATTGAACACAAAGCGCAAAAAAACCGGCAGTCAGCGCATTTTTCAACAGAGTGATAACCAGAATAGCCTCGTTCAGCATTGATTCCGGAAACAAAGCAAGGATCAGATTAAAAGGACTGGAGAGATAATATCCGAACAACGGCAGAAAGCTGGCGCCGAGCCCCACCTCAAAGGAATAGAGCGGACTACCTCCGTGTAGCAGCATATCACGCAGCTGGGCAAGCAAGGGGGCATATTGATGATGCATATCTACAATCATTACGCTGCGCTCGCCAAGCGGCCAAACCCCCAAATAAGCATACGCCAGCGTCATGCATCCAAGTCCGAGCAGTGCCGACAAAAGCGGATAAAACCACCACTTTTTGGGCTGCGGCGATGCTTCATTCACGTGAACAGTAAGTAAAAGTGTTGCCAAACCTGCAAGAAGAGCGCCGAGACCCAGTGAAAAATACAGGTTTTGATATTTGTAAGTCAGCTGATCATCCTGCTTAAAGCCTATATAAAGCAGGCAGGTAAGAGATAAAAACACGATGGCAAGAATAATCGTTCTGAGAATCTGCGTCAGCGTCATAGACGTCTTTTTCATTGGCGTCATTCCTTGTCTTTGTGATTTTAATGAAAGCCTTCAATAGGAAAGACTTATGCAATACTGTCATACCGGTTTTCTCTATAACCATAGAAAAGTTCAAAAAATAGGGGGCTCTTTTAGATGAATTTCCATGATGTTTTTTGAAAATCAGTTTTGAAAACAGTATAGCATAAGTCTTAAAAAGGGGCAACACCAAGCAATATGATTTATGTATTTATTATGAACTTTTCGGGCTTCATACCCCCAACGCAAATTTGTTGCTTACGGATTGCATTGTTGATTGAAGCGAAACGCTGAGGACAGCGTTCCCTAC
>DOWI01000126.1:0-7510 GCA_003519645.1 Oscillospiraceae bacterium | reverse complement strand
AACATCGCAATTGTGCCCGGGCCGGAATGTGAACCGATTACGGCACCGATATCTGAAATCATAATATTCTTAACACCGACAGTATTCCGCAGCTTATCCGCAAGGAGATTTGCTTCGTCAAGGCAATCACCATGACTGATAAATATCATTTGATCCGCAATATTCTCATTTGCAGTTTCTTTTAGCTTGTTGACCAAGGCGTCTATGGCTGCACCTCTTCCGCGTACTTTTGACATAAGTATCAGATGACCCTCGTCATCCACGTGAAGAACCGGCTTGATTCCGAGAATCGAACCCATAATTGCCGATGTCTTTGAAACACGGCCTCCGCGATGCAGGTGCATCAAATCATTGACGGTAAACCAGTGACACAGATGCAGCTTGTTATTTTCGAGCCAGGCGGCGTTATCTTCCAATGACATGCCTGATTGGCGGTTTTTATCCGCATAATACGTTAACAATCCCTCGCCCATTGATGCTGCAAGACTGTCAACCACAATCAGCTTGCGGTCAGGATATTTCAAAGCCAGTTCCTCGGCACCACGCCTGCAGGAATCATAGGTTCCGCTTAATCCGCTTGAAAATGCGATGTGCAGAACGTCCTCTCCAGCAGCAAGGAAGGGTTCAATAAACTCGGTAAACTCAAAAGTATTGACCTGCATGGTGGAGGATTGTTTGCCTGCTCGCAGCTGGTCGTAGAATTCCTTGGAGGAAATTTTAAGATCGAAACCTTCCTTATACTCCTGACCATCCAGCAGGAAAGACAGACCGATTATTTTAATGTCTCGGTCAAGATAAAACTGTTTTGGTAAATCGCAGGTGGAATCTGTTGTAATACGATAGTTCATAACACCATTCCTTTCATCTTTTGGAATATGATATATGGTTAATTCAGAAATCGAAGCTTCTGAACCCAATCTGGTTTTGGATACCATGTTACAGCATATTGGAACGCATGTCAAGTAGGAGCTGTTATTTAATGCAGTTTTTTATCAAGACGATTTCAAACGGTATCTATATTTATACGAATCGTAACCGGAAATATAGAATCAATCGAAAAAGAATAAGTAATGTTCTTTTAAAGATTATATCCCAATTACCCAAGGTTATAGACTGCTATACAAAAACCGGCCTCACAATGTGTGAAGCCGGGTAAATGATTGCGAAGCAAAAAGCTTGCTTGTGCCCGTCCGTAATCCTAGATTGGGTAAGCGGGTGAATTATTTTTGATTGTTAATTTTTGAATAGGTTAGGTGTTCGCCTTTCGCGTCAACCGCCTGTCTTTGAAAGCTGAGGACCTCGGCGAGAATGGTTGTCTGGCGGCCGAGATATAATTTAGAGGCGACATCTGCCACAGCCATCAGCATCAAAAACATGCCGACAAGCTTTGGCGTCATAAGAGGAAAATCAAACAGGCCGTTTGTGATAAAGCCAAGCAAAAATGCCATCAGCATCACGCCGACCATCCTTGTCTCCTTACTTTGGATCAGCATAGAAACACCGTTCCGAACAAATACATAGCACATGGCACCATAGATCACAACAGCAATAATTCCGCCTTCAACAATCAGCTGCAACACAAGATTATGCATATGGGGGGCGTTTATACCTTTCTGCAAAAGCAGGTTCCATGAATTGCTAATGCCTGCGCCAACACCAAACAACGGGTTGCTTTTAATGAAAGAAAAGCTGTAATTCCAAATACTAAATCTTTCGTTAATCGAACCATCTGTTTCGGTGATGGTAAAAAATCGTGCCATCACCGATTGAGGTACAAGTAGAAGGCCGGATATAAGTGTTACGATCATCAAAACGATTTTCCGAATATTTGCAACACAGAATACCAGAGCAATTGCCAACAGCGCAAGATAACTGCCCCTCGAGAAGGAAAAAGCAATACCGCCGGCGGTTGTCATCAAACAGAAACGGCAGAGCAGGTGATATTTCTCACGTTTTCCATAAAAGGAATAGTACGCCACAACCGGAAGAGTCATGACCATTGATTCCGAAAAAATATTTGAATTGTTAAAGGTCGAGGAAACTCTTAAAACCGGAGGCATTGGCTTTAATTCTATGGGGAGAATACGGAAGATGGTGTTATCGATAAAGCTCCAGAATTCGAGTGATATATTGATTCCCAGTGAAACGCGCAGCATATACTGGACACAGCCAATCAGACCGACAACACCGGATATAAGGCTTATGATAAGAAGCGCGGTGTCAAAACGGCGAGGATTGCTCAAAACGGTTGTGAGTGATAAATAAACCATAAACATGACGAACCACATGCCAAGCGTTGCCAGTGTGGATGAAAAGCTGGGTGAATACAGCAACCCAAGCGCTATATATGCGATATAGATCAGCATGATTTTGCCGACCGCACCAACCTGAAACCCCAACCGCCCTGCAGATCCGATGTCATAATAGGCCGCCATTAGGGCGCCGGCTGATAGAATGGGAGCAAAATACTCAGGAAACAAAGGAATACAAGCAACCAGTAATATTGAAATTACCCATGGCTGTTTCATTTTATTTGAGAAACCGCGAATATCAGTCATGTGCTTTCACTCCCCATTTCCAATAATTTTCAACTATAATCGAACTATATCACAATTTAAATTTTGTATCAATCATTGTTACAAAGCTGTTATTATTTATTACAAAGTTGATAAGGGTAATTTGATTTATTTATTGTCTCAACAATAGCAATGTTTTTTAGATTTTACGGGAACACTAATCTGTACACAAAGCAAGAACATTTGTTTGACAATGGCGAAAATATGTTCTATACTATTTAATAAAAAGGGGTTTTGCATGTTTATGGCATAAACATGGCGGATGCCGAAAGGAACGAAGCTTGATATGGATCTGATGGAAAAGCTGAGCATTTTGACCGATTCTGCGAAATATGATGTTGCCTGTACCTCCAGCGGCTCAAACCGATCGGGAATCAAAGGTGCAATTGGCAGTGCTTGTCTTCCGGGCATATGCCATAGCTTTGCGGCGGACGGAAGATGCATTTCGCTTCTTAAGGTATTAATGACAAATATCTGTATTTACGATTGCCAGTATTGCGTTAACCGGCGGTCAAACGATGTTCCGCGGGCGACCTTTACTCCTGATGAGCTGGCTTCACTTACAATGGAGTTTTATCGGAGGAATTATATTGAGGGATTGTTCTTAAGCTCGGGCGTTATGCAAAGCCCTGACACATCCATGGAACGAATGTGTCGCGTTTTAATGCTTCTTCGCACGAAATACAGATTTAACGGATATATTCACGCCAAAGCCATACCCGGATGTTCCGGGGAATTGGTGCAAAGGCTTGGCACTCTATGCGATCGTCTCAGTATCAATATCGAGCTTCCGAGTGAGAAAAGCCTAAATATACTGGCCCCCGATAAAACCAAAGAAAATATAATCAAACCCATGTCAATCATTCGGGACACACTGACCCAGAATAAGCAGGAGCTCGCGGTGTATCGCCATGCTTCGGCATTTGCTCCCGCCGGACAAAGCACCCAGATGATTATTGGAGCAACACCGGATACCGACTGGCAAATTTTACGGCTAAGTGAAAGCTTGTATAAAAAGTATTCCTTAAAACGTGTGTTTTACTCTGCATATATTCCTGTAGGAAATCATTCGCTGCTGCCCAAGGATCAGCCGCCTCCTCTTCTGCGTGAACACAGACTCTATCAGGCCGACTGGCTGCTGCGTTTTTATGGCTTTAAAGCTGGGGAGCTGCTGGATGACAAGCAGCCTTCGCTTGATCCGCTGCTGGATCCGAAATGTAACTGGGCTTTGGGGCATCTTGAAACCTTTCCGGTAGAGGTTAATAGTGCAGATAAAGAGCTTTTGCTGCGTGTGCCCGGGATCGGTCCGCAATCGGCAATGCGGATTTTGACTGCCCGGCGGGCGGGATTGCTTTCCTTTGATGATTTGAAAAAAATTGGAGTTGTAATGAAACGCGCGGCGTATTTCATTACCTGTAAGGGGAAAATGTTTCCGGGCACCCGGCTTACCCATTCATTTATTTATGAAAACCTGACGGCCGACACCCGCCGTAATTCAAAAGGATTGCCCTTTTCGCCGGAGACCGAACAACTATCCTTTTTTTCAATCCCTTCAGTTCCGATGCTGTCAACTGTAAACAGTAGGGGAGGTGACGGCGAGTGGCAGAAACCTTCCATGTAACCAATGCCCCCTTTGGAGAAGTTGTTTACCAATATGACGACAGCTTTGAGGGGCTTCTTACCGCCGTTTTTGACTCTTATAGGGGAAAGCAAACGCCTATTGGAATTGTGGGACAGCAGCATCAGAAGCGGCTGGACGCACAATATGTAAATATAGAAACGGATAATGCAAAGGCCGAGCGGGTGATTAACGGGATTAACAGAGTAATGGGGGGGAATGCCTATGAAAAGGTATGGACAGGCTTCCTTTCGTGCAATCCTGATAAGGGGAACATTATTTATAAATATATTCGTTTTGGAATGAAAAAGGGGTACAGAATCCATCAACTTCTCACCCATCGGTGGGTAATGGATATGGATAAGTTGGCGAAACCGGTGGGCAGAGAATCCTCGCTAATGATTGAGTTTATTCGATTTTCATGTATGGAGGGCGGCGTATATTACGGTAAAATTGAACCCGAAAACCATGTGATTTCCCTGATGATGCCGTTTTTTGTTGACAGATTTAATTCCCAACCCTTTATCATTCATGACTCCCGGCACCAAATCGCCGGTGTCTATGATACCAGAGAGTGGTTTATTCGTTCGGCAGAAGGTTTGACCATGCCGGATTATTCGGAAGACGAGATGCAGTATCGTGCGCTGTGGAAACGATTCTACAATACGATTGCCATAAAGGAACGCATCAATCCGGGACTGCGCCGGCAGCATATGCCCAAAAAGTACTGGCGACATATAACTGAAATGACCATGACCGACAATGCTCCGCCCACTGCGCTGCCATCCGATATCAGCAGGGCACAAATTGGTGATAGGTTTGTGAGAGCCTCGCCTTACCTGCAGGACAGAAGCAGCGTGCAGATAAGCGAAGAGGCTTTGTATCTGCCAACAGGGGGACAAACGCCTACAATTTAACCCCCATATGCAACCGCATATGGGGGTTAAATATTATCTGATGTTATTTAATTCCTAAATATTCTTTGAGTGCCGCTGTTTTATCGGTCTTTTCCCATGCCACGCCCAGATCCTCCCGACCGATATGACCGTATGCCGAAAGCTGACGATAAATCGGACGGCTGAGATCAAGCTGCTTTATAATTGCAGCAGGACGGAAATCGAATACAGCAGACACGGCCTCCGCCAGCTTATCATCCGGCAGGATTCCGGTTCCTTCGGTATCCACCAAAATCGAAACGGGACGGGCAACGCCGATGGCGTAGGCAAGCTGAAGCTCACACCGTTTGGCAAGTCCGGCGGCGACAATATTCTTGGCGGCATAACGTGCCATATAGCTGGCAGAGCGGTCTACCTTGGTGGGATCCTTTCCGGAAAATGCGCCGCCGCCATGCCTTGCATAGCCGCCGTAGGTGTCTACAATGATTTTACGTTCGGTCAGTCCGCTGTCCCCCTGCGGCCCGCCAATTACAAAGCGTCCGGTCGGGTTGACAAATATTTTTGTGTCGTCGTCCATCAGCGTTTGGGGGATAATCGGCTTAATTACATGTTGGATTACATCGTCACGTATGGTCTCAAGAGAGGCCTCCTCGCTATGCTGTGTGGATACCACAACCGAATCAACGCCAACCGGGGTGTTGCCGTCGTATTTCACAGTGACCTGGGTTTTACCGTCGGGTCTGAGATAGGAGAGCTTGCCGCTTTTACGAAGCTCGGTAAGCCGCTTGGCCATTTTATGCGCCAGAGAAATGGGTAAAGGCATCAACTCGGGTGTTTCATCGCAGGCGTACCCGAACATCATGCCTTGATCTCCCGCACCGATACGGTCGTATTCCGTGCTTGCCTGTCCCCGTATTTCAAACGCTTCATTGACACCCATGGCAATATCGGGTGACTGCTCATCAATTGCGGTCAGAACCGCGCAGGTGTTTCCATCAAATTTCTGAGCGGCGTTATCATATCCGATATCCCGGATGACCTGCCGCGCGATTTTGGGAATATCCACATAGCAGCTGGTGGTGATCTCTCCAACCACCAGAACCAGTCCGGTTGTTGCAATGCACTCACAAGCAACATGAGCTGTCGGGTCCTGTTCCAGTATCGCATCTAAAACCGCATCTGAAATCTGGTCACAGACCTTGTCAGGATGTCCTTCTGTTACAGATTCGGAGGTGAACAATCTTTTTTCCATAAAAATCTCCCTTTAACGCTTTCACTTAATATCTTACCCCAAAAATTACAAAAAACGCACCGTGACAGAATACACGGCGCGTTATCACCTCATCTGTCGGCGGATGCCGCAGGAATTGGCACCTTGCACCCCAAAACGGGCAAGCAGGTTGCCGGGCTTCGTCGGGCCTGTACCCTCTGCCTCTCTTGATAAGGAATATTCTCTTTTCATTCAGAAATCCGAGCAACAAACCGCTGATATCTGCCAAGCTGTACCATAAAATTAAAGCAAACAGGAAAAAGCGCGGTGCTGCATAGCAGCAGGAGGGCGTTCAGCCCGAACAGCGGTTTTTCCAATTCACAAAGGCGACGATAGCCAACTTTGTGATATATTATACCATACAGGAACAGTATGTCAATCTAAAATACATTTAATCGAAACCAAGGGAGTTTTAGAATCAACAGGAAGAAAAGCGAAGCAAATTTTTCCCGGTGAAGGGGGTTAGAAGGCGGTAAACCGCCAAAGTAATCGAGCAATTCAATGCGCTTTTAAATACATTGAACGGGATAATGGCAGGCAGCAGAAGTGCGACAACAGCTTCTCTGGGGGCACCCATGAACAAAGGGGTTAGAACCAGATTCATAGGAATCATGACTGCCGTCATGGCAAGTGAACCGATTAAAAAACCAAGGATGGTTTTCCACCATTTTGGATTGCATGTGTGGAATAGACCAGTCACCACCACAAGCACACCGGATGAAACAAAATGCATAATAAATCCTACCCAGTAGTCACCTCCGAGAACAAAGGCCTGAATCGCCGAGGTGACAAACAAAATCAGCAGTCCCGGTATAATGCCTCCAAGCATTGTGCCGATAAGTACCGGAACATCAGCCATGTCATAAATCAGAAAGGGTGTTGCGGGGATAAGGGGGATTCTTACAAGAATCATGAGCACCACGGCAATTGCGGACAACATTGCCATGAATACAAGCTGGAAAGTGCGTGTTGCTTTCATTTTCTCTTGCTCCTTCTATAAATATTCATTTGAAAACTAAGCTGCCCGCGGCCACGCCTGCATTTCTTTTTTATATAAAACAAAAAGCCCCGCAAAATATGCGGGGCAATAAATGCAGTATTACATGCATCTTCTTCCATCCGGACTATACCGTCGGCTTTGGAATCACAC
>DOWI01000365.1 GCA_003519645.1 Oscillospiraceae bacterium | reverse complement strand
AGAAACCTGCTCCTACAGTTCATCAATCAGCTTCAGGTTTCGTTTGAGAACCTCGGCGCCTCTCCATCCGTATGCTTTACCCCTGAGGTCGGTAAGATGTTTTGATTGAAGCGACGGTTCAAACAAAACACCTTCAAAGCAGGGATGGGGGTCAATCAGTGCGTCGACATTCATGGGACACACTTCTTGGCAGCGATCACAGCCCCATGCCATTTTGCTTTTTTTCAGGATGGCTTGCTGCTCCAAGCTTAGAACGCCTTTGGTCTGCGATATTTTGGAAACACAGGTTTCGCGGCTGTCACCGATACAGCTGCCGGGGCAGGAGGAGGTGCAGACACCGCAATGGGAACAGCTTTTGACTGTCTGTCGGTGGGGTGCAAGGTCAAGATCGGTGACAATGGTGCCGATAAACACCCATGAGCCATAAATCGGGTTGATAAGAAGTCCATGATCCCCAACACAGCCCAGTCCCGCCAAAGCCGCGGCGAGAACCTCCGGGATGGGGGAATTGTCAATGAAGGATACAAAGCCATGCTCCGGCAGCGCACAGGTCAGTGCTTGGGCTGCGCGCTTTAAAGCGTTGCCCGCTGCCGTATGATAGTCAGGTACTCGCGCATAATGCGACAGGTTTCCCGGCCGGTCGTTAAATCGATAGGGAAACAGTACCGCAATCACGGTTTTGGGCGGAGAAGAGGGAGAAAAGCCGGAATCAAGACTTGAAGCGGCACGGCAGGGAAGAAGACTGTCCGACAAAGCATCAAAACGGCAATATTCGTGAAGCGTCAGACTACAGTCATCCAGAATGTCGTCGATTATTTTTCGTTTGTCGGAACCCTGCATAAAAACCATGTCCTTTCTGAGTTTTACACACATTAAAATTATAATGGTTTCCCCGAAATTGTGCAACTTTCTTGAAGATGCAAGCGTTCGGTAAAATTAGGGAAAGAATACTGTTCAATTTTTCCTGTTTGTGTTATAATTTTAACCGTTAAAACGAAAAATGTAAAACTCCGAGCCGTTTGATTGGCGGCCGGCTGAAAGGAATGAATTCTATTTTGGATGCAATCACAAAAAATCGGCTTGAGATTGCGGCGACAAAAATTCGCATGGCTGTGATTGAGGGCACCTATCACGCCAAAAGCGGACATCCCGGAGGGTCGTTGTCAATTTGCGATACGCTTGCAGTTTTGTATTTTCAACATATGCGAGTAGATCCCCAAAACCCGGGTTGGGAGGATCGCGATCGCCTTGTTTTGTCGAAGGGGCATACCGCACCTGCACTTTACGGCGCACTTGCCCACCGCGGTTTTTTCCCTGTCGGGGATATTTCAACCCTGCGCCATATCGGGTCCCATCTTCAGGGACATCCTGATATGAAGGGAACTCCCGGTGTGGATATGTCCACTGGATCTCTTGGACAGGGGGTTTCGGCGGCGGTTGGCATGGCACTGGCTGCCAAACTGGATGGATCCGAGAGGCGGGTTTATTCGATTTTGGGTGATGGAGAGTTAGAGGAGGGACAGGTTTGGGAAGCGGCGATGTTTGCTGCACACAAAAAGCTGGATAACCTCTGCCTGATTATTGACAACAATCATCTGCAAATTGACGGAACGGTTGAAGAGGTGAACTCCCCCTACCCCATCCCCGAGAAGTTTGAAGCATTCGGATTCAATACCATTTTGATTGATGGACATAACCTAGATCAGATTGAGGCGGCGCTACATGCTGCCGCCGAGTGTAAGGGAAAGCCAACCGCCATTATTCAAACCAGCATCAAGGGTAAGGGTGTTTCATTTATGGAAAATCAGGTGGGCTGGCACGGATCTGCTCCCAATAAAGAGCAGTATGAGCAGGCAATGCAAGAGCTGCAGGCACTACTTGCCAAGTATGAGGAGGCTTAAACATGGCAGATACAATAAAAAAAGCGACGCGCGACGCATATGGAGAGAGCCTTGTAGCCCTCGCGGCGGAATACCCGGATTTGATTGTGCTGGATTCCGATTTGTCCGCCGCCACAAAAACAGGGATGTTTCGCAAGGCCTATCCCGATCGGTTCTTTAACTGCGGTATCGCAGAACAAAACATGATGAGTATTGCCGCCGGACTTGCCGCATCGGGCAAGCAGGTGTTTGCCTCCAGCTTTGCAATGTTTGCTGCCGGACGTGCCTTTGAGCAGGTGCGCAACGCAATCGGGTATCCCCACCTGCCTGTAAAAATCGGGGCGACCCACGCCGGAATATCGGTGGGGGAGGACGGTGCAACACACCAGTGCTGCGAGGATATTGCGCTGATGCGCACCATCCCCGGTATGACCATTATCAATCCCGCCGATGCGGTGGAAACCTCAAAAGCCATGCGCGCTGTAATGGATTTGGATGGTCCGGTATATATGCGATTTGGCCGACTTGCTGTGCCGGTTCTCTTCAACGATGGTTATGAGTTTACAATCGGCAAGGGCGTACAGCTTACGGAAGGCAGCGATGTTGCAATTATTGCAACCGGATTAATGGTAGCAGAGGCGCTGGCAGCTTCCGAACAGCTTAAAAACGAGGGCATCTACGCCCGCGTGATTAATATAGCCACCATCAAGCCCCTCGACAAGGATATTATTTTAAAAGCGGCAAAGGAGACCGGCGTCATTGTTACAGCCGAGGAGCACAGCATTATCGGCGGACTGGGCAGCGCGGTTGCCGAAACCGTCTGCGAAGTGGCCCCGATACCGGTTCTTCGTGTTGGAGTCAACGATACATACGGAAAGTCCGGCCCGGCTGTCGAGCTGCTCAAGCTGTTCGGCTTGTCGGCTGAAGGAATTATCGCAAAAGCAAGGCAGGCAATTGCCCTAAAAAAATAAGACGGATAGTACAGGCGAAATTACAACTACGCGCTAACGGGAGGGGAACAGGTTTCCCCTCCCGTTTTATTGGGGTTGTAGGCTTTAGCCTGTTTTGACGCGTCTTGTCTGCGTCAAAACCATATAAACACATCAGCATCGATATGCTGATGTAGCTATGCCGGGGGAGGGAATAGCTTTAGCTATGCGTTCTTTTCGCTCATGCCAGCGGTTGCAAAGGGCGTCACTCCAACAAAAAATCCGTAGATTGTGATAAATGATGAGACACAAATTCTATCGAAGAGTGGTAGGGCAAGTGATGCAGTAGAAAGAACTTTCGGCGTGTCTTGAAATGCTTGCCAGTAATAGCCCCTTATAGGGCTTGTGCAAGCACCGGCTAAGTTGGTGGTATTGACAACCGGATCGGTATTTTGGTGTTGCCTATGGGGGCATACCGCAGGGCAGGATGCTCACGTCACGCCGTTGGCTTATTGAGCAGGATTTAAGAAAAAGGTAAAACCGAGGGAATGCAACGGTCACCCTTCCTGGTCCGAAAGCCCAGAGGAGACGAGTTCTGACGGCGACGTGCCTATATATTTTTTATATGTTTTTGAAAAATAGGACAGGTTATGAAACCCGCTTTGTTCGGCGCTTTCGCTTACATTGCAGCGGCCGGACGACAGCAAACTCTTTGCGTGATTACAGCGCAGAAAATTGATTGTATCAATTACGGTTTTGCCGGTGATTTTCCGAAACACGCGGCAAAAATAATATTTGCTGAAACCTATATGCCGGCAGATGTCGTCTACCGTCAGCTCTTCTCGATAATGCTGGCGTATGTAAGACAATGCCGACCGAACCATATCAAGCTGTCTGCTTCCGTGCCGTCCGGCGGCAATCGGTTGTTTTGCAATCCGGTACAGGCGGGCAAACAGCGCCAGCGCTTCCGCCTTGACGGCGGGTTTATAATAGGGCGGCTTTTCCGACATTTCAAAATTGATCCTATCAAAATGGCTGCCCACCGTTTCATCTGTCACAAGGCTTTGCAGGGATACGCCGTCAACAGGCATACCAAAGCCATCCAGAAATATTTTGTCAACAATCAGACAGTCATATCTGCAAATCGGGGTTACGGATTCAATTGTATGGAGCGCTCCGGTGTTAACAATCACCAGGCTGCCGGCTGAAACTGGTATAGGAACGGTGTCACAGTAAACAACCGCTTTTCCTTCTCTAAAATATAACAATTCAATATTTTCGTGCCAATGCATAAAAAAGAGCTGATTCATGGATAATTGATCATTATGAAAGATGATAGGAAAAACGGGATCTTCATGAATGAGCTGTTCATAGGTTGCGGAAAACATAAACGCACCCCCTAATAGGCAATATTGTGTTAATTGAAGGCAATATGCTTACTTCTTTTTTTGACATCTCTATTTTATAATGAAACCATAAAGATTGCAAATAAGTACATTTTATAAACAAGAAAGGATGGACATAATTATGTATTCATTTCCCATTGGCGTATTGCTGGACTCCTTCCGTACCGATGTGCCCTCCGCCCTTAAAAAGGCTGCAGGTGTCGGTGTCCAGGGGATACAGGTATATGCCACCCATGGCGAGCTTTCGGCTGAAAATCTGACAGGTGTGAAAAGACGTGAGTTTCTGGATATGGTAAAAGCCCACGGTCTGACCATATCCGCGCTGTGCGGCGATCTAGGGCACGGGTTCGGCAAGCCTGAACGCAATCCCGACTTGATTGAACGCTCAAAGCGCATTTTGGATCTGGCAAAGGATCTGGAAACCGACATTGTAACCACACATATCGGCGTCATTCCTGCCGACCCCAACCATGAACGGTATAAGATTATGCAGGATGCCTGCGGGATGCTATGCAGATATGCCGATGATGTACAGGCGCATTTTGCCATTGAAACAGGGCCAGAAATCGCAATAACACTCAAAACCTTCCTTGATTCTCTCGGCTCAAAGGGCGTGGCGGTAAACTTTGATCCCGCCAACTTTGTAATGGTAACCGGGGATGATCCGGTACAGGCCGTCTATACCCTGCGCGATTACATTGTGCATACCCACGCCAAGGACGGGAGCAAGCTGCTGGATAGCGATCCCGAGGTTATCTACGGCATTATTGAGGATGTGATTCAGGAGGGGAAGGCATTTGCCGAACTGCCTTTGGGCGAAGGCGACGTAGATTTTCCCAACTATCTCGCCGCGCTGGATGAAATCGGTTATCGAGGATATCTGACGGTTGAGCGTGAGGTGGGCGAGAATCCCGAAGCCGATATACGCCGTGCGGTAGAATTCCTGAAAAATCTGACACGATGATTTGGAGGATTGTAAATGAGCAAGATAAAAGTAGCTGTAATCGGCACCGGAAGCATTTCCGGTTCACATATTAACGGATATATTCAAAATCCCGATGCCGAGCTGTATGCATTTTGCGATATTAATAATGAGCAGCTGAAAGCGGCGGGGGAAAAATACGGCGTGACTCGGCTGTATACCGACATGGATGAAATGTTGGCCGCTTTGCCTGAGCTGGATGCCGTCAGCGTCTGCACGTGGAACTCAGCACACGCGCAGTGTGCCATTGCGGCTTTGAATGCCGGAAAGCACGTGTTGTGCGAAAAGCCCATGGCCATGAACGCCAACCAAGCAAGGGCAATGAAGGAGGCTGCCGAAAAGAGCGGGAAGCTTCTGATGATTGGATTTGTAAGGCGGTTCGGAAATGATTGCAAAATTCTTAAGGAGTTTATTAATGCAGATTATTTCGGTGAAATTTACTATGCAAAGGCGACTTACCTTCGCCGCTGCGGCAACCCCGGCGGCTGGTTTGGTGACAAGTCCCGCTCCGGCGGGGGGCCGCTGATTGATCTCGGTGTTCATGTGATCGATCTTGTACGCTATTTGATGGGCAATCTCCGCCCCGTCTCTGTATACGGTGCAACATTCCGCAAGCTGGGCGACCGCAAGCATATTAAGGGCAATACAGCATATGCAGCGGCGGGCAAATCATCGGAAGACATCTGCGACGTAGAAGATTTGGCAACTGCAATGATTCGATTTGAAAACGGAGCGGTTTTGTCGGTCGAGGCAAGCTTTAGCCTCAACATCAAAAATGATGAAGGGAAAATCGAGCTGTTTGGCACAAAGGCGGGTGCCAAGCTTAACCCGGAGTTGGAATTGTATAGCGAGACCAACGATTATATGACCAATGTACAGCTCACCGCCCCCACAGTACTTGATTTCAATGGCTTGTTTGAAAATGAGATTGATCATTTTGTGGACTGTATCAGCAAAGGCACTCCTTGTATATCGCCGGCTGATGATGGGGTTACGCTGATGACAATTCTGGATGCCATCTATGAATCGGCCCAAACCGGACATGAGGTTATATTGGCCTAATTATGGTTGCAAACCATGGAAAGGATGTCTCTTATGAAAATTGCCATAAGCACATATAGCTTTTCAAAGCTGATGGAAAAAGAAGGCATGACACAGCTTGACTGTATCGCAAAAGCAAAGGAGATGGGCTTTGACGCCATTGAATTTGTTGAGATACATCCCCACGACGGTTCTTCCGAGGAGCAATATGCCCAAAAGCTGGGGGAGGAGGCCCGCAGGCAGGAGATTGCGGTAACCAACTTCACCTTTGGCGCTGATTTCCTGACCGGAAGCGGCGGGGATGT
>DOWI01000128.1 GCA_003519645.1 Oscillospiraceae bacterium | reverse complement strand
TTACAACCATTATGGTTACCCATACTGATGCTTTCCGGTATATCATGGGTAACCATAATGGTTGTAATCTCTTCTTTTTTTAATATCTCATATACATCCTCGGTTACGTTCAGTCTGGTTTGATAGTCCAGCGCGGAAAATGCCTCATCCAGGAGCAATATGTCGGGATTGATTGCGAGAGTCCGTATCAGTGCCGCACGCTGCCGCATTCCTCCGGATAACTGCGATGGGTATTTATCTTTAAATTCGTACAATCCGTAGGTTTTGAGAAGTCTTATCGCACGATGAATATTGTCGGGTGTAAGTTTATGTCTGATTTCGAGTCCCAGCAGTACATTGCTGTATATCGTCCGCCAGTCCAGCAGATTATCGCGCTGAAGCATATAACCGATGTGGGATGAAACGCCCTCCATTTTTTCACCGTTTACATAAATCGCACCGGCACTTGGTTTCAGTAAGCCGGCGATGATGGACAGCAGTGTTGATTTTCCACAGCCGCTTGGTCCAACGATGCTGAAAAATTCGCCCCTATTCATTGAAAAGCTGATGTCCTCAATTGCCGTAATCTCACCGTTTTTGGCCTGATATTTTTGCCGAATATTTTTAACTTTAAGAACTTCCATTCATAGAACCATCCTTTCGCGTACAGGCCGAAGATGTAATAGATAGGTCTTTACATGGCTTGATTCTATGCCTTGCAGGGATACGGATTCCCGCATCCCTGCCCCCACCCTTCAGACCCTATAATCGTTTCAGGGCTTATCGATGAACCGCAGATAATGACAAATCGCTGCTTGCAACCGCCCGGTTATATAAAAGCCCTTCATGGTATTGTATGATGAGGGATAGCAGTGGGTGAACTTGTTTAGATTGAAAAATTAGCTTTGAATAGAAAATAACATTGGAAGTATACTATTTACAGACTCAACCAATCGTTGAGACAATAAATCAGTGGGAGTGAATACCATGTCGCACAGCCCCAATATACCGGCAGGTAAAAATCAGAAAAACAGATTAATACAGAACCAGTCCAATATAAATGAAGCCAACAATACAATTTTCGAAAATTCAATTACCATGGCGGGTAAAACCCCTGAAGAGGTTTTACCGTACCTGTTGTCAGGAGAACCGGATGATCTCTCACATGAATTCTTTGATACTATATAATAAAAGGATGGTGCAGCCTGCCGTGTAAAGCAGGCTGCACCATCCTTTTGTTGGCTTTAGCCGCGCCTTGTCCGTGTCAAAACCAACAACACGTCAGCATCGATATGCTGATGTAGCTATGCCGGGGGAGGGAATAGCTTTAGCTTCAAGCGTTCTTCTCGCTCGTGCCAGCGGTTGCAAAGACCGTCACTCCAACAAAAAATCCGCAGATTGTGATTAATGTGCCTCCCTCATGGAGGGAACCGGGATAAGCCTCCCTCGGTGAGGGAGGTGGCAGGCGAGAGCCTGACGGAGGGAGTTTTTCTTTTTACTGCGGTTATGATTCACACCAAAGATATGGATTTTTCTTCAAATTCAAGCTGCATCTTTAGTTGTTTCATGATGTTATCAAATTGTGCTGGCGTCAGGGACTGGGCGCCGTCACTCAAAGCGGCGGAAGGGTTGTTATGGACTTCAATCATCAGTCCGTCGGCACCTGCTGAAATAGATGCTTTAGACAGGGGCTCCACCAGCCACGGGATTCCCGCCGCATGGCTGGGATCAACCACGACAGGAAGGTGAGACTGATGCTTGAGAACCGGCACGGCGGAAATGTCAAGCGTGTTTCTTGTCATGGTCTCAAAGGTACGGATGCCGCGCTCACACAGAATAACCTCTGTGTTTCCGCCCGCCATTATATATTCGGCACTCATCAAAAACTCTTCCATTGTATTTGCCAGTCCTCGTTTGAGCAGAACAGGCTTTCCGCAATGTCCCAGCGCTTTCAGCATTTCAAAATTCTGCATATTTCTGGCGCCCACCTGGATTACATCCACATCGCGGAACAGCTCAATATGTGACAAATCCATGATTTCAGATACAATGGGCAGACCTGTTTCCTGCTTGGCAATCATTAATAGATCCAAGCCCTCTGCATGAAGCCCCTGAAACGAATAGGGAGAGGTGCGGGGCTTGAAGGCACCGCCCCGAAGCATGGTGGCGCCGCTCTCTTTCACTTTCCGTGCGACCGAAACGATTTGTTCCTCACATTCTACCGAGCATGGACCGGCAATCACGCCGAAAAAACCTCCCCCAAGCTTGGATTCCATGCCGTATTTTGTCTTGACACCAATGATGGTGTCTTGGGGCTGAAACTTACGATTGACTGCTTTATATGGTTCGGATACACGCTTAACATCCTCAACAATCTCAATGGCTCTGACCGCGTCAATATCTACCCGGGAAGTATCACCGATGATCCCCAGTATGGTGGTGTGCGCGCCTGTGCTGTTGTGGCATGAAAGCCCCATTTCTTCGAAATGACTGACTAATTTATTTATTTTCTCTGATTCAACATTTTGCCTCAGAACAACGATCATGAGTATGACCCCCTCTTTTACACTTTAAAGTGTAACAGCAGAATGTAGAGTTGTCAAGCTGTATTATTATATACGTATTTCACGCTGTATATTGGAGATTATGTGCTTGACCAATGAGAATATTCGGGGTATGATACTGAAGATTATGTATGAATCACAATCGGTTCAGATATAGGCAGGCATGAATGCTGGAAAGGACAAAGAGTACCTATGATCACAATGATAAAAAACAGCACGTTGAAGGTATCGGCTGACAGCTTGGGCGCAGAGTTAAAAACCATTGAATCTTCGGACGGCGTCAATTACCTTTGGAATGGGAATCCGGAGTATTGGATGGGGCGCGCACCCATTCTATTTCCGTTTGTCGGTGCGCTTCGAAACGGCAGGGCAATTTCTGCCGGCGGCGAAATCACTCTACCGCGCCACGGATTTGCGAGGTCAATGGACTGGACGCTTGAAAATGCGGAACATGACAATATGACGTTTTTGCTGCGTTCCAATCAGCAGACCAATCAGAATTATCCATACGATTTTACCCTTAGAGTTGGATACATTCTGATTGATAATGCTGTAAAAACCGAATTCAGGGTGTGCAATACCGGTGATGCTCAAATGCCATATTGTGTGGGCGGGCATCCGGCATTTAATATACCGCTGGTTCACGGGGAATCGTTTGAGGATTATATTGTGAAGTTTGAAGAACTCGAAAACGCCGACTGTCCGTATGTTGACTTGGAGACAGGAATTATTTTAGATGAAAGGCGTACAATATTAAAAAATCAGGATCAGATTCGGTTACATCACGATTTGTTTACGCAGGATGCATTGGTATTTGATAATCTCAAGTCCCGAAGCGTAAAGCTCTATTCGGAGAAGAGCGGGCGGGGCGTCCAGATGGATTTTCATGGAATGGATTACTTCGCGGTTTGGTCGCCTGTCAAGGAAAGCCCTTTTGTATGTCTTGAACCATGGACGGGAACCGTAACTCTGGAAAGTGAAGACGATATATTTGAGCATAAACGGGGCATCAGGCTGCTGCAGCCCGGAGAGGAGTCCATCGTATCCTATACGGTGACATTTTTTTGATGATACAATATAAATGGGAAGCAATTGTGCTTGATCTGGATGGTACGCTTGCAGATACGCTTCATGATATTGCAGAATCCACAAACGCTGCGTTGATAAAAAACGGGTATCCGCCCTACGATATAAATCGATACAGGGTGATGGTTGGAAATGGACTTCAGAGGCTGATTGAACGTGCAGCAAACGGTGCTGATGAAGCAACGGTAGGTCGTATTATGGCTGACTTTGTTGCTATATATGACCGCGACTGCCTGAAATCCACAAAAGTCTATGATGGTATGCCGGAAGTGCTTGCGATTTTACGCAAAGCGGGCGTTAAGCTTTTTGTGGTTACCAACAAACCGGACGCGCAGGCCCAGAAAATTGTAACCGGTCTTTATGGCGACGGTTTATTCCAAGGTGTTTACGGAAACAGGGAAGGGCGGGCTACAAAGCCTGATCCCGCACTGACGATTCAAATTCTCTCCAATGCGGGCGTGTCCCCCTTGGCTTCTCTGTTTGTGGGTGATTCGGACGTGGATATCTTCACGGCTGCCAATGCTGGAATGAAAAGCGCGGGTGTTGTCTGGGGATTCCGGACAGAACAAGAGCTGATATCCGCAGGGGCGGATTATATATTTAGCAAACCGCAAGACATTCTTATTGTTTAAACTGAACTACTACCGACTGGAAGTCGCCTAAAGAATTGGTGCACATACACCGGTTGTGCGCATACTCCCTCCGGCACTCCGCCTCCCTTACGGAGGGAGCTGTGGTCCGCAGACGACTGAGGG
>DOWI01000042.1:253-6096 GCA_003519645.1 Oscillospiraceae bacterium | reverse complement strand
GGCATTGTGAAAGTCGTGGCTGCGCTATTTGCATCTGCAAAGGCTCCACCTTCAATTGATGTCCATTTGTCAAACCGATAACCTTCGTTAGCTTTTGCCTTAATGCTTACAGTAGCATTTTCTTTATACTCTCCACTAACACCTTCTGTTATTGTTCCGCCTGCTCCTGCTGTAATTGTCAGGTTATATTTCTCCTCATCTTGAGGAATATCCACTGTTAAAATCACTTTGTATACGTCAACTGAATCCTGTTTCCCATCGTTAGCTCTAAATACTAACGTAGCAGTACCTGTCTCAGCAGGGGTATAGTTGTAAATAGCATCAATTTCAACCATAGCCGCACCATCTATAGATACTTTATAATTTAATGGGTCTTCATCAGCATCCTCAAATATGGACGAAAGGTCGAAGGTTACCTGATTGTTTACTGTCACGGTCATTGCCTTTTCTTCGGGTATGTTTGATTTACGGTTTGGTACAGTGTTTGGCTTTTCAGCTAAATCAAACGCAACAACATAAGTTACTGTCGAATTATCTTCAGCGGTTACCAGTACTGTTGCATTGCCCGGTAGTGTAGCCGCCTGTGTTATTTTTATCGAAGCTTTCGGATCATTTGCATCTGCGTCCACTGTTGGTGCTATTGCCGTACCGTATGGTAGAGTCAACTCATATGATGTCTTATCTGCCGCGAAGCCATCAATTGTTTCTCCTCCAACTGTTAAATCACTAAGTGAAGTGTCACAGCTTGGAATGTAGTCACTTACCGCATAAACCGAAAGGCTTACGGTATCCATAGTATCAAAAACAATATCAAATACCATTTTATCATCTTCGGATGGATTTAAATCCAAAATAAAGTTTTTATTGATGGTCAGGAGGTCTTCGCTGATAACATAGTCAGTATTTATCTCTAGGTTTGTTGAATCATACACTACATCAATTACTGATGCTGCTCTACGCCAACCAATCTCGGTGCTAATATCATTTGGTTCGTCAAGATCAAAATTCACGATCAACGGACTGATTATAGGAGGTCTGTTTTCTGTNNTTAGTAATAACAGCTTCTCCGTAAACACCTGAACCATCCAAAGCATCAGCTCTGACAGTTACTGTACCTTTTGCAGTCGGTGTAAACAGACCATTTGAATTAATGCTTGCAACACCATCACCATCAACTATACTCCAGGCTATATCTTTAATCACAGCATCTTCAGGCTCGATCTCTGCAACAATCTGCAATGTATCGCCTAAATTAATGGTGTTTTGACCATCAATACCCGTTACATTAATTCCTGTAATCAGTGCACTAGGTCCCGACATATATCCAAGAGGGATGCTAAATCTGTTGCCCTGGCTTATGTTGTATGTGAATCCTTGTTCAAAATCGTTGTCGTTTACGTATCCTTTAATAAATGATGCTTTACCAACATTAATAGTTACATCATTTGTCTCTTGGGATACGATGCCTTCTATTTTATATACTCCGCACTGCTCTCCATCGTTAAAAATGTGAACATATTTGCCTATTAAATCGTTTGCATCGTACGGAGCATCAAAGCTTAAAGACAATTCATTTTCTTTTGAAAGCCCCTGTGTAAATCCGGTTACGTTTCCACATATCTCACTGTTAATATAATGCTTTCCGGCAATTAATGTACCGTCATTTAAATAGCGTATAGCATTACTTCCACCTGTTACACTATAAACACCCAATATTCCCTTAAAGCTGATCTTACCGTCTATTTCATAGGTGTTAGCATTATCAAGAGCACTGATAATATAATCAACTCGTCCGTTGGTCAGCGTAACCTTCACTGCTCTTGCTTCCATATCTGAAACAGTGCTCCCGTCTTTTGTTACTTCAACTTCATCAATGGATTGAATGATTTTTGAACCCTTGTAAGGCTCAATTACCGATGTGAACACGCTTTCAAGATCGCTTCCTGTTCGGTGAGCCAGAACGTATTCCATACTGTTCGGACTGCCATCCTTATTTGGGGTATAACCTGTAGCAACAGCCACATCGTCGTACTCACCAACCATTGTTAGCCTAACATGAACATCTGACTGTTCAGGAGGTAATAAACTGCTATTTATGCTGTAATCTATGCTGAATCTGTCTGACGGATCTGTATCTTTTCTTACATTGTCAAGCCATTGGTACCCGGAACCATCATCTCCGGTTCCATAATCTACATCCTCACCGGCATATGTTCCCGAGCTCTGTGGTGTAAGATTCAAGCCATCCTCCGTAATAGCTCCTGCTGCGCTGTGGAAGCTGTAAGTATGATCATTTCCACCTTTTATTCTGAAAAAGTCTACACTGTATGACTGGTCATAAACTTCAATCATAACTGTTGAACGGCGATAAAGCTCTGTCTGAGGATATGCATCCGCTGACTCCGCCTCAATTACCTGAACACTGTCAGAATTATCAAAGCGTAGGGGGTTTCCGCTTTCCGCCTGTTGCTGGCCATTATGATCCACAACAACCGTATTGTGACTGATTGTATTGGAAAGCCATTCATCCTTTTCTTTTTGGGTTGTGCTGTCTGTTGCAGCTCCAAGGTCAGGTGCTAAATCAGTACCATAACCATGTATGCCANNATCTGTGGCTTGCTTCGCCTTGTGTGTCTCCGTAATACATCCATATATCCCGTTGAGTATCTTCACCATATGTATATTTATACAGGGTTATAGTCATAAGACCCATTTTCTTTCTTACACTTGTAACCTCAGGGTTTGAGCCGACCTGTACAAATTTTATTTCATGCAAACCTGCATCAATATCACCTTCAGATATTATGAAAGAAGGAGAATCAACACCAGAAGTACCATAGAAGTCAAACGTCATAACCTTTTTCCCATCTAAATAAATGTCATAAATTCCATAGGTATTAGCCATATATGGTTTAATTTCAATTGAATAATAGCCATCCGATGGTATTGTGAACTTTGATGTCAAAGTAGCACCATCCGGTAGTGGAGTTGAACCGTATCCGGGTGATGCGTCTAACTGTACTGCGCCGCTTGCAAATTCAGATACTTTTGTTCCTGCGCCCGGGATTAAACTAGGTTTTATCGGATCATTCGGATCCGGCGGATCCGGCTGCTTGAAAGGACTGGTTGTGATTTCTGTTTCATAAGGCGCTGAACCGTCACGCAATATGCCAAAACCATAACCGGGCATTACAATGCTGTCAAGATTAAGTGTTCCATTGGCTATAACACTTGACTTGATGCTGCCTGCAATGTTCTCGGGGTTTGCTGTAAATATGTCGGAGTGTAAGCCGAAAGCTGAGTCATCATTTAGGAAGTACGCAAACTGTGCATATATTGGATCACTGGTTTTTTCAAAATATTTAACCACTTTATCAACATCTGCAATGATCTCTTTTCCGTCCGAATCGCCTATTGGCACCGTATGTTTAGCAATCGCTGTTAACGGGAAGAACGAGGAAAGCATTTTTGTGAAAATCGGATCTTCGTATAGATTAACTTTGGTGTAATTATCATAGCCATCCAAAGCATCTGCGATAACCATCAGTGATTCCACCCATTTCATGTTATAGGCAGGAGAGCCTTCTGTGCCCATCCCATCGCAATACGTGTTATTTACCAGCGATGGCAATATATCGCCGCCTGTAACCTTTCCATCTTCCACACTGCCTGCCTTGAAAATATAGTCAAGCCACTCGTTGGTTTCTGTCGGATTATTAAGAACAATAGCGGCAATTGATAGTGCTGCCTGCTGCATACCGTAGTTATCCATCATTTCAGGTCTTTCAGACAAATCACGTATCGTTCTTATTATGTTGTCTTCTATGTTTACACAAATTTTATCGGCGTACGATTTATCATTTACAAGACCAAGGGCCGCAGCTTTACCCGAAAGAAAATCAATTACTTCAGTATTACCGACTATCGGGTAGAATGCGTCATATGCTTTTGCAAGGATCTGCTCAGTTGCACATTCTTTTTCCGTACCGATAAACTCTACATTAGGGTAGAGATCTGCTATTCTGTCAAGTAGCACCAGCCCTGCTTTACCATATTTCTCGTCATCTGTGTAGAGGTATGCGTCAATCAGTGTCTGAAGTATGGTTCCCATGTCATTTATACTCTCAGGTGTTACCATAGTCCATAATTCTTCGAATGATTTAAGAGCATAAGGATCTGCTGCACTAGTAGCGCTATTTTTTGCTTCAACAGCCCAGGAATAACCTTGCCCTACATTATTAATGGCATTTGAACGCTTTGCAGCGGTATAGTAGGTTAATCCCTGTTTTGTTCTTTTCGCAATAGCACCAGTATCAAAGTATGAATCCATTGCAATATTAAATGTGTGATCACCTTCCCATGATGTATTGGGGAAGAACACGAGGTTGCTTGTTCCATCCTCAAAGATATTTATTCCGGGATCGTAATCCTTTATTTCAACTATGGTATTCTCACCTCGGGGTGTAACACTTTTAATAACAAACGCATGAACACTACCGTCAGGATGTGTTATTGTAATTGTCTTACCGACAGCAGTTTCGGGAACTGAAGTACCAACAATAAATGCGTCCATAGCAGAGCTTTCCGCTTTACGTAGTGTGCTGATTACCTTACCTGTATACTTGCCCTCACCCTTTATTGTCGATCCATTCACATCAATACTGTCAGCCTCTATGGTATATACAGAAACCAATTCGTCATTCATATACCTTAAAAATGCCATCTTCCCGTTTAAGGTTATATCTTCTACAGTTAAAGGCACTGAAGGGTTTGAGTTACTAATAATCACATCAGTAATGTTGCGACCCGGGAATAAAGATGACGGGTATATAACCTTAACTGCAACATCCTTTGGATTAGGAGTCTCAAGCTTTTCTATGGATGTTATTTTAGCCGAAGAATCTGCTGCATATGGCTCCATAACATTTATAAATGTGGACTGAAGATCTGTTCCATCACGTCGTACAACCATTTTAGGCATATATACCTTCGGTTCCTGAAGACCCTGAGCTTGAGTCAAGCCTGATACTGACGGTGCTTTTCCTACAAAGAGCTGCGAATTGTCACCTGCAAAGCCTGTTATTTTCATGCCCGCTGTATTTGCTGTGCCATCGTTTGTTACCATTGTAATTTCATACTTGCCATCTACAAGCTCTTCTGAGTTTACATCCACATCTTGAACCATAGCATAGGCGTAATATAATTCCTCTCCACCGTAAACTGCGCTTCCCTTTTCCGTTTCTTTTGTTGGCGGGGTTACAACAGTTCCTGCCGGAAGAAGCAGACCATCATTATAATCCTGCATAGCTATATCAGTGGTAAAGCTTGATGTCTTGCTTGTTGCGTCACCGTTTAATGTATATTCATGGCGGTTTCCGCCGTTTACTCTGAATATATCAAGAACATAGCTTTCATCTGAGCCCTCCATTTTAATATACCAAGGCTCTCTGTCATATTCATTGGCAATACCAGGATAAGCATTTTCCTGACTGGCTTTCATAACCTGAACGGTATTATCGATATTAGCGTAGTTTTCAACTTTGCCGCCATAGGAAGCTGCATCGGGTTGAATAGCATCCTTTGAATCTACCACAACTGTATTATGGCCTAATGTCGAAAGTGACCAGAAATGTAGCTGCGAATGGGTGTAACCAAGATCAGGAAGCAGTTCCTGTCCATTACTCCAAAGTGCAAGGCTTAACGGATCATNNAAGGTCATGTATAGCTGGCTTGTTGCGCTACCTTCACCCTTGGACATTCTTGCGATATTTGCTGCAGGCATCAAAATAGAGCCTATATTTGCCACAGTGCCGCTTCCTGTTTCCCATGTATCCTGTATTGGG
>DOWI01000042.1:0-218 GCA_003519645.1 Oscillospiraceae bacterium | reverse complement strand
GATATGTAGCCTGCCGGATCAGACCAGCCTTTTAGATAATTTAGTGTATCATTTGTGCCGCTCAGGCTCTGTGTATGATAAGATAAAGTGACTTCCTTCCAGAAGCCATCAAGCAGAAAACCATTTTTAGCATATGCATCTACCATATTCATTGCCTGGTGAACATAATCCGGATTGCCCGTGTTTCTACCAAGAACAACAAGACCTTGCCAGCTCTT
>DOWI01000318.1 GCA_003519645.1 Oscillospiraceae bacterium | reverse complement strand
GCGGTTTTTGGTAAGATATACCGGTTCACCGGTAGACCTGCACAAATCCGCTATCTCATTGTAGTTCTGCCGGATGCTGGCGGAGGGTTTAATCTGCATGGGATCAACTCCTTATAGTAAAATTCTAACCACATTATAGCTCTTTCATGCTATGGAATCCACTGTTTTGATTAGAACCTTTTAGACCCTTCAAATTCCCACAGTCATCTCATCCCTAACGCTATTTTCAAATAGTCGTTGTAATCCTTTCCGCGCCGGGGCGACTCGTTGGAAATAGCGTAGGTAGAGAGAAGTTGAGGGTGTAATTGAATAGCCTATGGTTGGCCAACGATCCTTTGGCGATAATAAACCAGGTCATTGNNATTGACAGTTAAAACCTGGAAGCAATGCTTTTCCGCAAAAGCTATAACTTCAGGCAAACGGGCCATAGTTCCATCAGGATTGGTAAGCTCGCACAGGACTCCATAAGGCTTAAGTCCGGCCAACCTCATAAGATCAACGTTTGCTTCTGTATGGCCCCTCCTTTCCAGTACTCCTCCCGGTTTCGCACAAAGAGGGAAAACGTGGCCGGGACAATGAAGGTCCTTGGGCCCAGCATTATCGGCTATAGCTGCTTTAATCGTAGTAACACGGTCGGCGGCCGATACCCCGGTAGTAACACCCTGGGCCGCCTCTATGGAAACCGTAAATGCAGTTTGAAAGAGACTGGTGTTGTTTTCAACCATCATACTCAACCCAAGTTCTCCTACCTTTTCCTCTGGAAGGCATAGACAAACAATGCCGCTGCATTCACGGATATGCAAGCAGCAAACACGAAACGCCTCCAAAGTGTCTTTCGTTATATTAAAAACAACTATACCCAGGCAATCGATTTGAAGCAACTTGCAGACATCGCCTGTTTGAGTGTCGGCCATTTCTGTAGGATTTTCAAGAAACTCACCGGAAGGTCAGCCATAGATTACATAACCCAGCTGCGCGTCGAAAAAGCTGCCCTGCTTCTGAGACAAGGCGAATACAATATTAAAGAAATTGCCTTTGCGACCGGCTTTAACGATTCAAATTACTTTACCAGAGTATTTAAAAAATACAAAAACACGGCACCTAGTGAGTTCAAAAAAAGATTGGCTGGTGAAGACAGCTCACATACAAAAGAGGCAAGAATAATGTGATGAAATTTGGAATTTATTAGCTTTCCACGATATGCTTATATTCAAGCAGTATCAAAAACTAAAGATATAACGTATAAATTGTTTCCACATCTTGAATCGTTGCTTGCTCTATAAACATAAAAATCACCTTACTTATGTAGTTATATAAATAATCTAAAAGCCGTATCATAATCTGGAATTTGATGGAGCGCCTTATTATTCGAGTTCAAATGCGCCTGTATACAGTTGATAGTATTTTCCTCTCTCTTCAATGAGCTGTTCATGGCTGCCGCGCTCAATGATACGGCCATCCTCCAACACCATAATTACGTCGGAATTCTGAATGGTTGACAGGCGATGGGCAATTACAAAAACCGTCCGGCCTTTCATTAAGGCATCCATGCCCTTTTGGACTATCGCTTCGGTTCTGGTATCAATCGAAGAAGTGGCTTCATCCAGAATCATGACGGGCGGGTCTGCCACCGCCGCACGGGCAATGGAAATAAGCTGCCGCTGCCCTTGCGAAAGGCCGCTGCCATCGCCTTCCAGCACGGTGCTATATCCCTGCGGAAGCATACGGATAAATCCGTCGGCATTCGCCAGCTTGGCGGCCGCAATGCATTCTTCATCTGTCGCATCCAGCTTGCCGTAGCGAATATTGTCCATGACCGTTCCTGTAAACAGGTTAACATCCTGCAAAACAATGCCGAGCGAACGGCGAAGGTCGGCTTTTTTTATTTTATTAATATTTATTCCGTCATACCGGATCTTTCCGTCGGCAAGATCATAAAAGCGATTTATAAGATTAGTAATAGTCGTTTTTCCGGCGCCGGTCGCGCCGACAAAAGCCACCTTCTGGCCGGGTTCTGCGTAAAGCGTAATATTGTGCAAAACGATGTTATTCTCCTCGTAGGCAAAATCCACATCGAAGAAGCGAAGGTCCCCCCGCAACGGCGTATAGGTTACCGTACCGTCGCTGTGTGGATGCTTCCATGCCCATGTTTCCGTGCGTTCCTTGCATTCTCTTATTTCCCCGTTTTCCATTTTGGCATTGACGAGAGTGACATATCCGCCGTCCTGTTCGCTTTCCTCATCCATCAGTTCAAAAATTCTTGATGCACCGGCGAGGGCCATAACCACCATGTTGAACTGCATGGAAATCTGACCGATCGGGTTGATAAAGCCGCGGGACAAGGTAAGAAAAGATACGATCGTACCGATCGTCAGGACGTTGATGCCGGTAAGACTCAGGTTGGGAATCCCCGCTATACCTGCTGCGCCCCCGATTATGGCAAGCAGCACATAGAGCATATAACCCATATTGCCGACAACCGGCATGGTGATGTTGCCGTACGTGTTCGCCGCAGTTGCACAGTAACAGAGTTCATCATTCTTATTATCAAACTCTTCTTCAATCTTTTTTTCATGGCAGAAAACTTTTACCACCTTCTGGCCGTTAATCATTTCTTCGATATAACCGTTAACATCGCCCAGGGACTGCTGTTGCTTCATAAAAAAGGTCCCGCTTCTGCCTACCAGAGCCTTAATTACCTTCAACAAAACAAAGGCAAATAAAGCAACGATGACGGTAAGGCCGACGCTGAGATAAAGCATGGCAAAAAATGCTGCTATAACGCTAACCAGGGAAGCGAACATCTGCGGCAAGCTCTGAGAAATCGCCTGGCGCAACGTATCAGTATCATTGGTATAGTGGCTCATTACATCGCCGTAGGTATGTGTGTCAAAATAGCGGATCGGCAGAGTCTGCATATGCATGAACATCTCGTCGCGGATTTTTTTCAGCGTACCTTGCGCGATGACAACCATTGTCCGGTTGTAGAACAAAGCGGCAAGCACACCAATTATATAGATGAATCCCATAAAAAGAATCGCTCGGAACAGCCCTGCAAATGCGGGGTGCGTCTGTCCCAGCAAAGGAACGATGTACTTATCGATCAGGATTTTAAGGAACAGAGAGGATGCCGCGCTTGCAACCGCGCTTAACAGTATACAGACAACAACTGAAAGCAGTTGCATTTTATAGGCGGCCATATAGGAAAACAACCTTTTGACCGTACCTGGCTTGAAATGCTGTACCGGATGCCTGCTGTGCGTTTTCGGATTCCCCTTCAGCAGCATTTTATTCATGGAGAAGGCCTCCTTTATTCTGAGACTCATAGACTTCCTTATAGATATCACAGGTTTTGAGCAGTTCTGCGTGCTTGCCGACCGCGTTGATTTTACCATCGTCAAGTACAACAATCTTATCGGCATCCTGTACAGAGGCCACGCGCTGGGCAATGATAATTTTCGTTGTGTTGGGGATATCTGTTTGCAATGCCTGGCGAATCGATCTGTCCGTTTTGGTGTCGACTGCGCTGGTGGAATCGTCCAGAAT
>DOWI01000281.1:3588-14125 GCA_003519645.1 Oscillospiraceae bacterium | reverse complement strand
GCATTTGCGACTGTTTCCCTGTTTGTCAGCTTCACTCCCGCTTTCTCAAGGGGCGGCCGACCGTTGGGGAAGTTGTCCTCAATGGCAAGATAGCTTACTTGTTCGGTGTTTACGAAAGGTGCAACCACCGTGTTTTTTGCGGTTTTTATTATTTCTGTGCTTTCAAACCCGTCCCGCTCCAGCATTTCCGCAACCTTACTGTCAGGAGCAGGCGTAATCCGATCGATCATGCTCCACGGGAAGGATACCGAAGGTGATTGCATATATTGTGTAAAGCCTTCCTCCACCTTACCGTTATCTCTCCACCCACTGACAAGGGTGTTCACAGCCCGTGACAGTAGCTCGCCGTTGTGGGAGCAGTTATCCAAACTTACCAATGCCAAGGGAGCGCCGCCGCTGAGAAAACGTTGGTAGCACAGCGATGCAATCATGCCCATCAAACTGACTGGGGCTTGAGGGCCGTTTTCCAAATCCGCCGAAACTTCGGGGTATACCTTTCCGTCTTTATCATACAGACGGTNNATGGTAAAGCTAACCAGTTGCAAACTGGGTGAACAGAAATACTTTTTCAGCCTTGTCCAAGCCGCTTGGTCACCGCTGTCCGCCACAACAGATTGAGCAACACTACCGATAACATTCTTATTTATATTGCCATCCGCCTGCAAAACCACCTGCAAACAAAGGCTATCATAGGGAGTGAAGACACGGTCTATCATTTCCTTGTCGTAGCTTTCACAGGCTATGATACCGGTATCGGTCAAGCCCTCATTCAACAGTGTATCTTGCAAGGCGGCAATATAACCACGAAACAGGTTTCCCGCTCCGAAATGTATCCATGAAGGATTTGCTTCGGTCTCGGCACACATTTGGTCTCTTGAATACTTAGGCACCGAGTACCCTTTGTCCTCCCATTTCTTTATATCCTTTATATCTATATTACTAAGCTTCATCTATTCATTCTCCCAACATTGCCTTTAATTACGTAGATGTGATTTTTCTAACGCCTCCCACAGTCCGTTTAGATACATTGCCCCCAATGCACGGTCATATAATCCATAACCGGGGCGGGAAATCTCGCCCCATATGGCCCGTCCGTGGTCGGGACGGACAACCCCGTTAAATCCGATGTCATACAGGGATTTAAGTATGGCGTACATGTCAAAAGAACCGTCGGATGAGAGATGAGCGGATTCCTCAAAATGTCCCTTTCCATGGATTTTCAGGTTTCGTATGTGTACAAAATGTATGCGGTCGCCTAACTCTTTTATCATACCTGAAAGATCATTGTCCGATGAAGTCCCTAACGAACCTGTGCAAAACGTAAGACCGTTATATTTGCTGTCAACCGCTTTCAACATTCTCATTATATTTTCACGATTATGAATTATCCTTGGCAGACCGAATATCGGCCATGCAGGGTCATCCGGATGGATTGCCATATTTACTCCATATTCTTCACAGACAGGAATAACAGCTTTAAGGAAATAAACCAGATTTTCAAAAAGCCTTTGTTCGTCCACTCCCCGATATGTATCAAATAGTGCTTTCAGACCCTCCATTTTATCCGGCTCCCAGCCGGGAAGAAGATATCCGTTTGCATCAGCGTTCATCTGGGAGAACATCATCTCGGGATTTATGCCGTCTATAATATCCTGACGATAAGCCATTACGGTGGAACCGTCCTGCCTTTCTTGTGCAAGGTCGGAACGCAGCCAGTCGAATACGGGCATAAAATTATAACAAATTAAAGAAACCCCTTGATCACCCAGCCGTTTTACGGTTGTTATGTAGTTCCCAATATAACGGTCACGGTCTGACGCACCTGCTTTGATAGAATCATGCACATTAACGCTTTCTATCCCCAGCAATGCTAAACCGCTTTCCTCAACCTCGGTTTTTAGCTGATGAATACGATAAACCGGCCATGCTTCCCCCACAGGAATATCATACAGAGCTGAAATCACGCCCTTAATACCCGGTATCTGCCGTATCTGCTCCAGTGTTACGCTATCCTCATCTTTGCCGAACCAGCGAAATGACATGTCCATAGAATTACACTCCGTTTTTACTTGAGTTTTTCTGCCTGAAGCTGAGCACGCACTCCCAACTCGGCAGCCAGAAACACATGCTCCTGTGACATGGCGTTATCCGTTCGATTAAGGCAATCCAGAATAAGCTTGCCAAAGAACGGGAAGCCCACCTTGCCGTAAACCGTATAATGATGCTCGCCATTTTTGTCGGTTAAAAATACATGGTCAGATGTCTTTTCGGTTGCCACATTCACATATTTGCGAAGCTCGATGGTGCCCTCGGTGCCTAATATAATGGTTCGTCCNNATAAACCAGTCCACACGAAAATAGTTTGTGGTGCCGTTATCGCCCACCAAAACAGCATCGCCGAAATCGTCCAGTTCGGGATGTTCCGGGTGGTTATAGTTTGCAATCTGGCTGCGTACCACCCTTGCGTTTTTCACGCCTGCAAAAAAAAGATACTGTTCAATCTGGTGGCTTCCTATATCACACAATATGCCGCCGTATTTTTCCTTTTTAAAAAACCATTCAGGACGTGACGGGGCACTCAACCGGTGGGGCCCCAGACCGATTACCTGCAAAACCTTCCCAATTGCACCTTCCTTGATAAGTTGTTCGGCACAAACTGCACTTTCCACATGTAGGCGTTCGCTGAAATAGCACATATACTTTTTTCCGGTATCCTTTACTGCCTTTTTAGCCTGCTCCAGCTGTTCCAAGGTGGTGAGGGGTGCTTTATCGGTGAAATAGTCCTTGCCGCTTTGCATTACCTCCAGCCCCAATTCACAACGCTTAGAGGTTACCGCCGCTCCGGCTACCAGATGAATATCAGTATCATTGAGTATTTTTTCCTTTGATGCCGCCATCACACTGGGATAGGTCTTGCAAAACTGCTCTACCTTGGCAGGGTTGCGGTCATAAACATATTTCAGCTCGGCTCCCGCTTCGGTAAGACCGTTGCACATTCCGTAAATATGTCCGTGGTCAAGTCCTATTGCCGCAAATGAGAATTCGCCCTTTTTTACTACTGGTGCAGGCTTTCCCTTTGGTGCATAATTCATTCCGTTAGATTTTTGCATGATAAACCCCCTGTCAATAATTGCTTCCCACCGTTATATTACCGTTATCAAAGTTTTCTACCGATGTGCTTTTTTCATGAAAATGCTTAACATTACTAAGTATGCCCTCCGCCGTATACCATTCATCATCGGGCAGAATGGGCAGCTTTACTGGAGCTTCCGTGAAGCCCGCTTTGTAAATGGCTGTTATCATCTCAACCGTTTTTCTGCCGTCTATGCCCTGTATCAATGGAGCAATACCTTTTTCCAAAGCATTCAATACATTTTGTATTTCCCCTGTATGTCCTTCGTATAAAAGGGTTGGGTATTGTTCAAATAACAGCTTGATTTTATCTTCCAGCTCGGTGTTTTTGTCTGGGAATCCGTTTGACTGCTCTTTTGCGGCAAATACCTTAAAAGGAACCGATACGCCTGCCTGCTCTCCCTGAAAAAGCAATCCTTGCTCCTCTCCGTGGTGAATAACCGAGCTTGTTATCTGTCCCAATGCTCCGTTAGAATACTGTAAAACCGCAATGGAGATATCCTCCACCTCGGCGTTGTCGTGTGCAACATTGCCCAGCACCGAAGTCACTTTTTGGGGCATACCCATCATCCAGCACAACATATCAATGTGATGCACCGCATGATTGAGGGTGCAGCCTCCGCCCTCCTTATCCCAGCAGCCTCGCCACCATAAATCATAATAGCTGTGTCCTCTCCACCACAGTGAATCAATTTGTGCATATAAAACCTTGCCTATCGCATTATTGTCAAGCAGATTTTTAAGGCTCATTATGGTAGTGCGAAAACGGTTCTGTGCTATCATTGCCAGATTTTTTCCGCTTCTATTTGCGGCTTTGATCATGGTATCGCATTCCTCCAAAGATGCCGCCATAGGCTTTTCAACAAGTACGTTCATGCCTGCATTAAGAAAATCTATTGCTATTTGGGCATGAGTGTATGGGGGGGTGCAAATGCTTACTAAATCAATATCTTTTCTGTTAAGCAATTCAAGGTGAGAATCATAAACCTGTGCTTTAAGATTAAACTCCCCGTTCTTGTCGTGTGCTTTTTGGGGATAAATATCTACCAGAGCAACTATGCGGCATTTTTCACCGAATTCAAGATATCCCTTAATGTGCATGGGCGATATGTTGCCTGTTCCGACGATTGCTACGTTTATCATTGATGGTACCTCCTAAGTTTTTACCAATTCATAACCTGACGGATCTGCCCGGTAAGTTCCTTTTGCATCAAGCTGTGTACCTGGCGAGATGGATGACCTGCTCGTATACCGTTTGTAACGCTGTACATGCTTGTCTGAAATTCGTATGTATAAATATCCTTATCCCCCGTTTCATCTTTATATGATGATACCGCCGTTTGCACTTCACTAAACAGATTACAGGGCATTCCGCCCAGAACACAGAATATTTTAGCGGAGGGGTTCTTCTCACGAATGGTTTTTACAAAGTCAACATACGCATCTCTAAACTCCTGCACTCTTGTGCTGAAGTCGGGGGTGCGGTTGCCTATGGGTACCGATACATTCAAAACTGCGTTTGCATCATTAGTACCAAGATGCACCACCACCACATCCGCCGGGAAGCTACCGTTATCCCATACCGACTTTTCCTGTATACCCAAATCGGTTTGAAGCTTAAAATTGACATAAGGATNNTTAAGGTCACAGTATACTCCGTTGCCGCTGTTTGAGAGTATATTTGCATCGGCATCCAATGCTTCTGCAGTCAGATAAGCATAAGCCAGTGTTCCGTACTCTTCGGCACTGTTATAATCTCCCGAAGCGGATGGCGCATCGATCCCGTATCCGCAGGTGATGGAATCGCCTATAAACTCAATATGTCTGGATTTTGCCTGTGAAGGGGAAACAGAGGGTTCGCTCCCCGTTATGGTTAGAGTATCCGCATAAAAGGGGCCGCTGTACGAAATCGCCGAAGCTTTAAGCACACGCATGGTGTGTCTGCCCTCGGGCAGACCCTGTGCAAGTATATACTCGTCAGTTTCCTGTGACAGCGTGAAGTTAGCCGAAGGCGCCTCGCTTCCGTCCACAAAGGCAACAATGTGAGGCCGTTTCTTTTCCATCATTGCATAAACGGGCATGGTTCCCAGCTTAGCGCTGACTCCAGTACCGATAAACTCAAATTCAATGCCGGAGCAGGTCCAGTCATAGTATGCCCTGCCGGTGCTTTGTTCGATAACATTTCTGCCCAGTAGTCTGACGGTCTTCTCAGAGACTTCAACCNNGGGGTGCCATAGTTGTTGTC
Source organism: Oscillospiraceae bacterium (assembly GCA_003519645.1). The sequence continues at coordinate 8,748 of DOWI01000281.1, read as the reverse complement.
GTAACCGCAGCCGTGGTTTGGGGTATTGAAGATGATTGCTCATCTTGTTTGCTACATCCGCTCAAAAAAAACAGCAGGACGGTCATCACTGCCACCCACTTGACATTTTTCATTTATATCCTCACCTCAATATTTTTATCTCTTTTTAATATAAACTGCCAACGCGATAAATAAAAGATAGTAATGTTGCAAAAGGGTTACCATCTCTGCTGATATTCACTTTTCCTTTGGAATAATAGCTTTTATATGATATAGTTTAATAAAACAGTAGGATAGGGGCGGGTATATTGTTTGATAAGATGAAAATACGAAATCGCCGTCAGATAACCATGCCTATTCTGTTAAGCCTTTTTCTGGCGTTTACCGCCATTGCATTAATAACCGCTAATTCGTTCTGGAACACTTTTCTTGATAATACATCACATAGCATCAGCCAGAAAAAAATCAACCTGCAGCTGTTTATGAATCTGGTTGAGGAAACCTCCCGACAGTTCAGCGGAATAGATACCATAGCAGGCGAGACCGTTTCTTTGGAAAATGAAGATCATGTCAGAAACCTGCTTAATAACCTTACCCAAATTAACAACATTTTTCTCGGAGCGGCCTTTTTTTATCCGGACGGGAGGATAATCACATCCTCCCGCACATCGGCCTACCCTACACTTAAACAATTGAAACACGTGGATGAAATTAAACAGTTTATTAATTCTGACCAGACAGAAAGCTGGACAGTCCGTAGCGATTATATAGCAAAATATTATAACAATAAGTTTTACAATAATCTATACGGTATAGTGACCTATATCAGTAAAATCAAATTGATTGACAACCGATCAGGCTATTTACTCCTTGATATCGACCCCCAGACCCTTTACCGGATTTTCACCGACAACAACCGTCAGGATCTGGATATACATGCTGCTTTAATAAACAACCGTCTTGAAATGCTGCCCAATCCTCAAGATGCGAAAACCACAGAGAGTATGGACGACACCATCCGCAATAAGTACGGAACTTCAAAGGATTATGCCTTAAGCCTGACTAATCGGCAGCTTATATTTTATACGTNNGTGAGGACAACAAGCTGGCTGTCTTAATATCCTTTGACAGCGTGATACAGCAGTTTGCCGGTCTGTTGATTCCTCTTTTTATTGTTTTTATTCTATTATCGGTAATATCTATTTATATTGCTTTGCTTTTGACCAAAACGATTTCAACCCCACTGGAAGCACTGTACCACACCATGAACAACGAAATGCTGGATTCTTCTATTGGGAAGAAGGATACAACTCACAACGAACCCGAATCGTAACATGAGTTCCCTGCCCTGGCGTGCTTTGGATGGTAACACCATAATCCGGCCCGTATTCCAGCTTGATTCGTTCGTCGACATTTATTACGCCGTATCCGTTCAGCCCGCCCGATTCACCGTTGTTTTGGGAATCGGATTTTTCGTCAAAGCCAACACCGTCATCGAGGATCTCAAACACGAGGTCCTCGTCTTTTTTATATCCGCGAACCGTGATATGTCCTTTCCCCGTCTTAGGCCCAATCCCATGCTTTATAGAGTTTTCCACAAAGGGCTGTATCATTATTTTAAGAATCCGGCATTCTTCGATACCATCCTGAATGTCGTAATCAATTTCAAATTTATCGGGAAAACGGATCTGCTGAATCAGCACAAAATTTCTTACAAAATCTATCTCCTCACAGACACGCATATATTTTTCACCCTTGTGCAAACTTATCCTGAAAAATCCTGCAAGGGCCATTGCCAAATCCTCAATCTCTTTTTGCTTTTTAATCTTTGCTATCCATGTTATGGTGTCAAGAGTATTATATAGAAAGTGAGGGTTTATCTGTGCCTGCAATGCGATAAGCTGCAACTTTCGTTGCTCTATCTTTTCCTCGGTTATTTTGTGAACCAAATCGGTTATACGTTCAATCATTTCATTATATGTTTTTTCCAGGTCGTAAAGCTCGTCACCGCTGTCTTTTAGATATACTGGTCTAAGCTCGTCGCCACTTCCGAACGCACCCAGCTTATCTTGTAACTTGTGGATAGGTTCAACCACCCGTCTTGAAATCTGATAGGAAAAAAGTAAAGCTACCAGTGTAACAAAAATATCCACCACAAGTACAATAACCCTAAGCTGGCGTATGCCGTCATACATGCTTGACTGAGACCGTATGGTAACAGTTTTTAGATCAAAGCCCAATGTCTCTTTCAGGTTAACAATGTCTTTTGTTGAAAAAATGCTGTCCTGCCCCTGATAAGGCCGATACCTGTATCTGAAGCCGCTTCCTTCCAAAATACTATCATCAAACAGCGTAGTACCAACCTTTGTCTTGTCCCTGCAGGATAAAACAACAGCATTTCCGCTTACCACCATTGAGAATCCGTCAGGAACCGACGTGTTCTCAAAAGATCTGTACAATGTTGACTCCGGAACATATATAAACAAATGTCCCAGCCACTTTGCCGAAGAATAAGGGAAATATTCCCTTGCGATGCGTACATAATGCTTTCCGTTAGCATCCCTCTCCACGGCATCAACCCACATAAGCTGATTGCCTTCATCCATTCCGCGAATACTGCGCATATCGGGATTACCCGAAAACCCGTTTGCCCCGGCAGAAAGCAGTGTGCCGTCACGATCTATTACCACAACATCTCCAATTATGCTCCAGTCTATTATCCCATCCAGTACCGAACGGTATCTGCTTTGTTTTTCAGAAGCGGCTAGCTCTTTATCCTCAATCAATGTTTGCAGTTTTTTACTGTTCATAACACGGATAGAAAGCATATTGATGTCCGATATAAGAAGTTCTATTCCCTTTGCCATTTCATCCTGTGCCCATTCGGTATTACTGAAATAATTACTCTCAATTTTATTTGTCACAATCTGCTGTGCGATTTGCAGTAAAATGGTGGTAAACACAATGATACAAAGTGCCACCACCAGAAAAATTCGTTTGCTTATATTGAGTCTGCGCAACAGATTTATGATCCATTTCATGATATGTCCCTCATGTTCTGTTTTTTTCAGCGGTTTCTTCGGGCATATTCGCTTGGATTAAGTCCCGTTACCTTTTTAAAAACTCTTGTAAAATACTTCTCGTTTTTATATCCTACCTGCTGGCTTACCTCCAGCATTTTATATTTTGGATTCTTAAGCATTTTTTTGGCTGACTCTATACGATATTCGGTTATACATTCGTTAATAGTCTTGCCATATTCATTTTTAAAAAGATGCATGAGATGTGAAGAGCTTATAAACAGCTCATAAGCTATGTCCTCAACAGTAATGTCATTTTTAAAGTTCTGTCTGATGTAATTCAGTGCATCTGTTATCTCACGGCGATATCCCGTCTCCTCACCATCCTTATAATAAGTCACACTGTACTGTGACGGAAGATGATTCATAAACGACGCCATATAAGCCTGTCTATGTGCTGCGGCAAGATTCTCCAAGCTTCGGCATACAAGGCTGATCCCCGCTGCTACATTCAAGTCCCTGCATTGGGTTGACATCTCACGCAACATTAAAAGACAGCTTTCCTTAAGCATCATAGCGGTCTGTTCATCATCTTCGCTGTCTGTGTGTACAATTGCGACAATACCTTCATCATCCTTGTTAATGATATAGGTGTTTTTGTCCCCATTTGGATTAAGATGCTTATTTGCCAAGGATAAAAGTATTTCCTTGCTGGTTTTAATTCTGCCCGGCGTCAGCTTTTTTAAAGCCAGATGGTAATCCTGTATGCGAATAAGAACAACATAATTTGCTTGATCCTCAATGGATATTTTGAAAATATCCAGCTTTTCCTTGATACCGGAACGACCGAGTCGTGAATCTGTCAGTATTTCAAGCAGTGCCTGCTCTTTTACCGATGATAATCCTTTTGACAGATTCTGATAATAGCTGTTCATCTCCTTTTGTTCCTTTATGGTATTTCCGACTTTAACAACCGCTTCTATCAACTGTTCATTGTGAATGGGCTTAATGAGATAATCAGAAGCCCCATGCTGCAGTGCTGTTTTGGCATAATTAAACTCCTCATGGGCACTTAAAACAATAAATTGGCTTGAAAGCTCCGCCTCACGGCATCTTGCCATAAATTCAAGCCCGTCCATTCCCGGCATACGAATGTCGGTAATGATTATATCCGGTTTATGCTCCACCGCCTGCTTTAAACCCTCAATACCGTTATCGGCTTCACAAACAATTTCCACGCCATATTCATTCCAGTCGATGGTTTCCCTAATTCCCAGACGCACGAAATATTCATCGTCAAGTATCATCATTTTTAACACAGTATGCCTCCTCCCGACCAAAATCAATATTCATCTGACAAATAAAAATCCTGAAACTCATCTGACGCTTTTTTCAGCAGCTGCTCGGGTGAACTGTCTTTGTCTGCCAGAACTGACCTGATACAATAATCAAGCGCTCGGTACATTCCCTGACAATATAGGGGGTATTCCACCCTCAGGTTTGAACCCTGCAGGGCATAATAATCTTGAAACAACTTCATATCCACGTTGGTATAACGGTCATAGATTTTCTGCTCCTCTTCCACTCTTTCGGGATCTGTCCAAACATTGATGGTTCTGGGGCCCACCGGAAGATCTTGCGCTACCTGTGCCTTAAGCTCGGATTCTATGGCATCGGTCATCTGTCGGGTGACTTTAGGAGTCATGCCGATCACTTCCAGAAGCTTAAAGGCTGCCTCAAGCTGCTCATCCGATGCATTGGCAGCAAACATATAAAAAGTGCCTCCCATAAGCGTATACTGCCCCCCCGGTCCAGCAGGTATAGGTGCTGCGGCTATGGCATCCTTATCCATTGAATAATTTACAACAACATTGCGTATTGCATCGGGAGCAGCAAAAACCATGCCCACCTGATCGGTGGCGAAATTCATAATCCAGTCGCCCCAGCCCAGATTATTGCTGTCCAGAAGGACTCCGTATTTCCATTTGAGGTCCTTGACATACTGAAGCGTCGCCACGGTCTGAGGGCTGTTAATCCCAGACATCCATTTGCCGTCCGCATTCTGATATTGCAAATCCGCCCCGAAGGCCCAAGCAATATTACAAAAGTGCCAGCCGCCTATACCGTCCTTGGTGGGCAGAAACAGTCCTGCCTTGCCGGT
>DOWI01000281.1:0-3555 GCA_003519645.1 Oscillospiraceae bacterium | reverse complement strand
TTGACGACCGTTATGGGAAGCTATTTCACGTATATCCTTACGTTGCCCGTCCGTGAAGCCGTAATCATTCGCATATTTTGAAATATCTGCAACCACACGGTTGGCAATCAATCTTTTAGGTTCGGTAAAATATGTCTGGAATATTGTTGGCAAGGTGCCGCTAGCCGCCATTATAATAATCGTGTCAAAGGAATATGAAAAAGGCATAGGCTCCATAATTATATTCGGATGTTTTTCCCCCATGATCTGTTCATATCGTTTCCAGACCGCCATGGCGGATTTGTCAGTATCCTGCGGCCAAATTCCAACTCTAATTGTAACAGGATCGACAACCGTAGAGCTACCCTGCTTACCATTCGTGTTTTGCTTGCACGATGTCAATACCGAGAATATCCCCAGTGCTATTGTGAAAACAAGACTCCATGTAACAAAATTGCGTTTCATCGGCAGTTCCCCCCTTTCCAAGTGACCAAAGCTAATACTATTATACACTAACAATGCATATTTTTAAATAATGAATTGTTGGAACGGATAAACATCGACTTATAACTTCCATAATACGGATGGCCGGTAATTTATCCGGCCATCCGTATTATGTTGGTATTAATACCATTATTTGTTGTTTCCTGCTTTTTTCATAACAAAAATCAAAACGGCAACCGAAGCCCCCATAAACAATATTGCAACAATGACAATTACAATAATCATAATCGAAGAATCGGAATTGTCTTTTGACGGGTTGTCCGTTTCAGAACCTGCACCCCTTGTTGTAGTATCACCGGACAATGATGATGTATCAGTAGTTTCCGACGGTGCATTCAAAGGAACATCCTCTTCTTCAACCGGAGTTTCGGACGAGTTGTAAACCTCAATTTCAGCTAATCGTGCATCGGTGTCCAATGCACCGCTCACTAAAATATTAAGCCGTACATATCTTGCGGTTACAGCATCAAAATATCGAGTATTTGTCGGCTTCTGATCTCCATTAAGTATATGCAAAAACTCTGTCCAGCTGTTTTTGTCATTTGAATATTCCAGCTTCATTTCACGTGTATTATAAGTTGGAAAATCCTTGTCAATTGTGGTGTTGGACGCATGCTTCAACACAATTTTATTAAATTCCTTTTCCGCACACAGATCAAGTAAAATCCAATGCAGTACTCCGCTGTCCTGCAAATCTGCATGTTGCATTACATTGCAATCCCACTTTGTATCCTCATCGACATCCACCGCAAGCTCCGGATTTTCCTTTTCCGTTGCGCTTAAACCTCCGAACTCATTGAATCCGCATGCTTCGACCTTGCAGCCCTCGGCCAGATTGGCACCCTGTTGGGCCGAGGCACACCATACAAAAGACATCATAAGAAGCATAAATAATGTCAGGATTCGTTTCATCGCATTCTCTCCCATATAATAATAATCACTCAAATCTTATATCTGAAATATATTGATTGTTTGCAAATTTGCCCTTAGAAAGGCTGTTAATCTTTTGACCCTTTATCATAACGTTTTTTATGCATACACCCTCGACCGTATGATTGGAATCATACCCCATTATTCGTGAACCGGCAGATTTGCCGCCCAAAACAAAGATGTTTTCATAAATAACATTTCTCACCTGACCTCGCTTGTTCTCTTTGCTCCAGATACCGTCGTCAATTGTAATATCGATAAGTAAATCTGATCCATCTCCCGTACCCATCTGTGCATCTTCGACCACGATATTCTTAAAAACTACATTTTGGACGGTTGCACGATCTCCGTTATGAATAGAAAGCACCGCCTTATGGAAATTGTGAAGCACCGTTATATTGGTGAAGCTGATATTTTCCATAACATCGCCTCTTGTTTCATAACCCACTTCACAAGACTGTGCCAAATCCGTCCATAGGATGCAATTGTCGAAAGAAATATCTCTTACATTTCCCTCATAAGCCTTGACCACCAGTGAATCATCCCAGCTGCGAACAAAGCAATTGGTCACTCTTTGGTTTGTGCAACTCTGGGTGGTTATGCCATCCCCATTTTGCCTTGATGATATAATCTTTACATTGTTCACCTTGACATTGGAACAATGGTAGGTATTCACCGTCCATCCGGCCGGGTCAAGAAAGGTTATGCTGTCCAATTCGATATTACTGCTTTTTGAGAATTGTATTGGCGGATGTGCCGCACTGCCGTATCCGTCCGGCTTATACCGGGGATAGATGGAACCGTCTACTATCCCACTTCCGTATATCTTTACATTATTAACATAACTGCCCACAAACCAACCACGCACCACCGCACCACCGGCAATATACACGTTTTGATTGGATTGAAGATAGACCGCCCCCACCTCATGAATGCCGGGGCCGTAATACAGCAATCCGGAGCTGCTTTGGGTTGGCGGATTTTTGTCTAGTGGGTTGACAAACAGATGCAGTGCATCGTGGGTTGAGTTGTTAAATTCCACAACATACTGCCCCGGCTTGCTTATTACTAAGGTTACGGTTTTACCCTTTATATTAGTCTTGATTGCACTTGATAGCGGTTTAACTGTTGCAGAATCTATAATATTGTCGGGCAGGGTAACTGTTACCGTCGCTTTCCCTTCCATATCCCATATAGCCACCGGAGCTTTTTCCAACTGCAAAACATCTCTTGCATTTCCCAGAGGAGATAAGCGACGATAGTTTACATTGGTTTCATAAACAAAACATTCCTTGCCGTTGACTTCCACCTTGCAAATAACACTAGATGTCATGGAAGAAGGTGCTGAATACAACTTTATATTTCCGTTGACCTGTGTGGTTGCTTTTGTGGTGGGTTTTGAAGTTGCAGACGTAGACACTTTTGTTGTAGCAGCGTTTGAAAACCCCTTTGTTGTGACAGACGTTGTACCGGATTCTACCGAAGTTGTGACCGCATCGGTAGCCTGACTTGTTTGTATGGTTTCAGATTCTTGTGTTTGAGAAACCCCGGTCTGTGTTTTTTCCGGCTTTTCGTCTGCCACGGCTATCCAGATGGACAAAACTATCAGACCCGAAACGACCAATCCTGCATATATAAAAACAATGATTTTAAACCAGGATGGCCATTTTGCGATCTTGCTGAAAAGGGGTATCATACGTTATCTCCTTTTTTCATACTTCATATAACAAACGGCGGGGCAGGACAAGTTTTATGCCTGCACCCGCCATCTATATTGTATATTGCTTAGAATGACCTTGCTTTTTTACCGGAAACCGTTACTAGGGCAACAGCCGCAGTCAAAGCTAATATAATCATCACAACCGGAAGGGGTGACCCTGTTTTAGGGGATTCATCTGATGTCTGAGTGGTGGTAGTGGTATCTTCATCATCTTGAGATGATGTTGTATCTGTTGTTTCGTCTTCTGTTGTGGTGGTAGCCGGAGGAGTCTCAATCTCTTCTCCTGCTACATATCCTTCGGGAACGGTATCGGTCATATAGATACAATCAATTTCAAAAGTTCCTTCAGACTTGCCGTGAAGCTTAAGATAAGGCTGACCGTTAAGACCATTAAAATCCGCCGTGCTTACATATATATCCTG
>DOWI01000201.1:16059-20082 GCA_003519645.1 Oscillospiraceae bacterium | reverse complement strand
ACGAAGGGAAACGAAACAGAAATTATGGAAAAAATAAAAGTTATCATTGAAAATAAGCAAAAGACGATTCGCATTCCTACTGGGATTCGTCTATTAATTCGCCGTTGCTGTCATGCAGCTTTGGAACTGGAGAGTTTTCAAGGATCAGCTGAAATCGGGGTTTCCATTGTAGACGACGATCAGCTTCGCCAGATTAATAATGAATATCGCAACATTGATTCATCAACCGATGTTCTCTCTTTTCCGATGGGTGAAAACGGCAATTATGATAAGAATCCGGAAACCGGTGCATACATACTTGGCGATGTGGTTTTATCGATCGAACGCGCTAAGGAACAAGCGGAACAGTTTGGACACTCTTTACAGCGTGAAATAGGATACCTTGTTGTTCACTCTGTTTTGCATCTTTTGGGGTATGATCATGTTGACGGAGGACTTGAGTCAGTCCGTATGCGGGAACGTGAGGAAGCGATTATGACGTCTGTAGGGCTTCCTCGTGGAGGAAGCTATGTGTTAACCGAGGATGAGAGATAAAGAAATATGTTATTGTTTTGGAAAAGCTTTGCCTATGCGGGTTCGGGCATATGGTTTTGTTTGCGCCATGAACGAAATTTCAGAATACATTTGGTTATAACCATCTATGTATTATGCTTTGCTCCTGCATTCACTTTATCGCACGCCGAATGGGCAATACTGTTTCTGACAATGGCGTTGGTTTTGGCAGCAGAGGCCATAAATACCGCTATTGAGAATGCGGTAAATCTTTCTTCACCGAAAATTCACCCCACTGCAAGAATCGCAAAGGATGTAGCTGCTGCCGCTGTTTTGATATGTTCGGTTGCATCGATTTGTGTAGGCGTTGTTCTCTTTGGCCGACCAGAGGAATTATCGGTACTGTTCAATGGCTTATTCGCTCAGCCTTGGAAAATTGCACTGTTGTTATTATCTTTGTTTGTATCGATCTTATTTATATTACGCGGTGGCTCTCGAAAGATCATTTCGGATAAATAAATGGACTGTAAAATGGATACAATCACGTATGTATCGCTGTTGAAGGGAAGAAATCCTCCTATATGACCAAACAAATTGACTGCACTTCAAAATCAGCATTTATTGCAATCATCGGCCTTCCGAATGTGGGGAAATCAACCCTTTTAAACACATTGGTAGGTCGGAAAGTTGCAATCGTATCGGACAAGCCCCAGACAACCAGAAACAGGATTATGGGCGTACAGACAAGGGGAGACACGCAAATTGTCTTTCTGGATACGCCTGGTGCACACCGACCAAGAACACGTCTCGGTGATTTTATGGTTAAATCTATTGGAGAGGCTGTTTCGGGCGTTGACGCTGCTGTTCTGGTTACCGATACTTTAAACGGTATTAAACAGGATGAGCGTAATTTGCTTGATCAGTGTGCAAGACAAAAACTACCTGTCGTTTTGGTCATCAATAAGACAGATACGCTTGCGGATAAATCAGTATTGTTGAGTAAAATTTCAGGGTGGCAGAGTGAATATCAGTTTTCTGCAGTTGTTCCTATCTCTGCCTTGACCGGTGACGGAATGGAAGAGCTTAATCAGGAACTTGACGCTTTTGCGTTTGATGGTCCCCACTTTTTCCCTGATGATATGATAAGCGATCAGCCGGAACGCGTGATTTCGGCGGAACTGATACGTGAAAAAATTCTGCTTTTTTTACGTGACGAGATTCCGCACGGTATTGCGGTGGTTGTTGAAAACATGAATGAGCGTCAATCCGGTCAGCAAGCTATTTTGGATATAGAAGCAAACATTTTCTGTGAGCGTGAAAGCCATAAGGGCATTATTATCGGAAAGCGCGGCAGTATGCTTCAGCGAATTGGAAAAGCTGCGCGGGAAGATATGGAATCCCTTTTTGGATCAAAAGTAAATCTCCAATGCTGGATCAAGGTTAAGGAGGACTGGCGAAACCGTCAGGGGCTTATGGGTAGTTTTGGATATAAATAAAAATTCGGAATTTGTTTCCGGTATATGTTTCCGAGTATTGAACTCAAATGTATGCATATGATAAAGGATGTAGTTTTACAAGTAAGACGTATAGAACGGAGCGCGTTTGAAATAGATTTTTCAAACGGGGGAGTTTTGTGTTTTGGCACGTTTTTTGGCTTGTAAACCGGTATAAACTCCTGGCCTCTACGCGAAAGGATGGTCATATGTATGAAACGATACGATATGTGGGATGCCTTTTTAAAAACCGGCAGAGTTGAGGATTACCTTCGATACAGGGGCATTGATGTGTATAACACGAAGGGTAGGGAGGAACGGCACCGGAATGACAACCGAGGCTCTGATTATCAGGGAGAACAACAATATCGGTGAGGCAGATCGCTTTGTCACAGCACTGACACGTGATATAGGTATTATACGGGCCTCTGTAAGAGGTGCGCGAAATCTTAAAAGTCGAAATTCAACAGCAACACAGTTGCTTTCATATTCCCGTCTGACACTTCATCGTGGGCGGGATAAATACATAGTAGAGACTGCACAACCAATATCGGTTTTTTTTGAATTGCGTTCGGATATCGTAAAACTTTCGCTTGCACAGTATTTTTGTGAGTTAGCAGGCGTACTTGCTCCGCAGGAGGAACCGGCGGAGGATTTTTTGCGTTTAATGCTGAATTCATTACATTTTTTAGCAGAAAATCAACGGGACCNNCCATCTGATTAAAGCAGTATTGGAGCTAAGAATGCTTGGGCTTGCAGGATTTATGCCTGACTTGATGGCGTGCTCAATGTGCGGGGCTTTTGAAAGCGACTCCATGTGGTTTTCAATGCGGGAGGGCAGTCTCATCTGCCGGGAATGCAGTCCGCAGCAGCCTGTAAGGGGTGGGTGTCGGATTACGCCCAACGTACTAGCTGCAATGCGGCATATCAACTTCTCAGAATTTGAAAAATGCTTTTCCTTTACAATGTCGGATGACGGAATTCGCATGTTATCGAAGCAAACCGAAGCTTTTATGCAGACCCAGCTTGGCAGAAGCTTTAAAACACTCGATTTTTATCATTCCATCCCAAAAGAGTAGCAAAACCGGAGGATTACCAATGAATACGGAAGACATGAGAAAAAGAAATTATGGACTGATATGCCGCAGTATATCGCGATTTTTGTTGGTTATGTCGGTTCTATTTATATTGCTGCTTCAGGGCATGACTTTTTTTATTGCTGTAGATGGCGGTTATAATATCACCCGCTCTTTACTTTTATCCCTGATACCCATTATCGGCCCATTGATATGTGGATTTCAGCTTGCTTTGGCCGGAGTCGGATCTCCGTTAATTCTGCTTGCCTTATTTATTCCCTGTGTCGTCACAGCGCTCGGTTGTGCATATTTCAACGACCAATACGCAAATGATATACTTGTGCATAATAAAGAAGAGAACGAAAAAAGACTTCCTGAAATAAATACTGACCTTCTGAAATCGGGGATAAATAAAATACATGAGCCAAAACCGCAGACGCTGCCAACCACCGTACCTTCAAAACCGCAGCCACTCCCCGTCAAAACACCTGAGGTTCGGCCACAGACTCTACCGATACCCAGACCAGATGTTAAGACTGATAAATATGAAACAAAAGAGAAGAAACCGGTTGATACGATACTTACCGCAAAAACCGGACATGATGAATATGATAAAGCACTGCAGGATGTTTTATCAATTTTAAACAAGGGATAAATCGAAATAAGGGCTTGATTACAGAATGAACCGAAATTACAGAGTACTGGAGCTTGATAAAATTCTTGAGCTTCTTGCAGATGAGACAAGCTGTGATGATGCTGCAGCTCTTGCAAGAGAGCTAGAGCCCTCTGCCGATCTTTGGGAGACACAAAGAAGGATGGCAGATACATCGGCAGCATATATGCTTATGGAGAGATTCGGCAGCCCGTCTTTTTCACAGATTAAAAATGTTACCGGTGCGCTGCGTCGGGCTGATATGGGTGCGTCACTGAGTATGCGTGAATTGCTTGATATCGCCGAAACA
>DOWI01000201.1:0-16035 GCA_003519645.1 Oscillospiraceae bacterium | reverse complement strand
ATACATGTCTTGATGACAGATTCAATGCATTATCTCCCAATAAATATCTGGAAGAAAAAATCAGAGCCGCAATCATTTCTGAGGAAGAAATGTCTGATAGTGCCTCTCCTGTACTAAACGATATCCGGAGAAAGATGCGTGCAGCTTCTTCCCGCGTTCGGGAGAAGCTTGATAAAATGATACGTTCACCCGAATATCAAAAATCGCTCCAGGATCCAATTGTAACCATCCGAGGGGGGCGTTTTGTTGTGCCTGTTAAGTCTGAGCACAGAGGCGAGGTGCCCGGACTAATTCATGATACTTCATCATCAGGTGCCACGGTGTTTGTGGAACCAATGGCAGTGGTTGAAGCCAATAACGAGCTTCGTGTACTGTTGTCAAAGGAGCAGACTGAAATTGAACGTATATTGGCGGCATTGTCTGCCGAAGCTGGTAGCTTTGCGGTTTCGATTATTGAAGACTATAAAATCCTTGTAGAATTGAACTTTATATTTGCAAAGGCACGGCTCGCATACAAAATGAAGGCATCGGTGCCTGTATTAACCGATGATCGGCATATCCTTTTGCGCAAGGCGCGGCATCCGCTCCTGGATCAGAATAAAGCGGTTCCGATAGATGTGGAGCTGGGCGGCAAGTATGATACACTGATTATTACCGGCCCGAATACCGGCGGTAAAACGGTAACCATCAAAACTATTGGTCTGCTCACCCTAATGGCGATGTGCGGATTGATGCCACCTGTGGGTGACGGCAGTATTTTTTCGGTATTTGACACAGTTTATGCGGATATAGGGGATGAACAATCCATTGAACAGTCGCTATCTACATTTTCTGCTCATACCACCAATCTCATATGTATTTTGGATGAAGCAGATGACACCAGTCTTGTTTTGATGGATGAATTGGGCGCGGGCACCGACCCGGTCGAAGGGGCAGCACTTGCTACAGCCGTCATCGAGAGACTTCGGTTAAAAGGTTCGCGAATTGCCGCAACAACCCATTATGCCGAGTTAAAGGCCTATGCAATCAATACCCGGGGTGTGGAAAATGGAAGCTGCGAGTTTGATGTTACAACACTGCGTCCGACGTACCGACTATTGGTTGGTGTGCCCGGACGTTCTAACGCTTTTGCAATATCGGAACGATTGGGTATGGATTCCACTCTGGTGAATCGAGCCAGAGNNAAACCAAAAGCTTGAGGATGTTGTAACCAAGCTTGAAGAACGCCGCCGGACGCTGGAGAGCGAGCTTGAGCAGGCACGTACCATGCGGGCTTCGGCACAGTCGGCCGGGCAGAAGGCCGAGCAGCAGCTAACCGAGCTTAACAGATTGAAGGAAAAGGAAATAGAACGTGCCAAAAAAGAGGCACGGAGGATTGTAGAACGGGCACGTGCAGAAGCCGAGCAGCTGATTAGCGAGCTTGATTCTCTTAGAAAAGAAAAGAATGCCACCGATTTTGCGATCAAGGCACAGGAGGCGAAAAGCAGATTGCGCTCAAAGCTTCGTGCGGTTGAGGATGCGATAGATCCGGTAGTTCAGAAATCGAAAGGTCATTATAAACTTCCGCGCTCCTTAAAGGCAGGAGACGATGTGCTGATTGCAGACATTGATAAAAAAGGCGTTGTGCTGTCTCCGCCGGACGGCAGTGGAAATGTATTGGTTCAGGCAGGTATTATTAAAACACGTGTCAGTCTTGATAATTTGAGGTTGCTTGAGAAAAAGGCAGTAGAATCGGCAGTTTCAACTTCGGTCAGAACAATAAAAAACGGTTTGTCCCGTGCCGCCAGATCGGTTCAGACCGAGATCGATTTAAGAGGAAAGCTTACGGATGAAGGAATTCTTGAGCTTGACAGGTTTATAGATGATGCACTGTTGTCCGGTATCGGACAAATCACTGTAATCCACGGAAAAGGGACGGGCGCAATGCGTGCCGCGGTACACAGGCATCTGCGGACACACCGGTCAATCAAAAGCTTCCGTCTTGGTGTTTACGGCGAGGGGGAAAACGGCGTAACAATTGTTGAGTTAGCTTAATTTTAGAAAAATACTCCCCGGTTACAAAGGCTTGAGCCTTTTGTAATCGGGGAGATCTTCTAATATTAATATGTTTTGCTAGCCAATTATCAGCTTTCAGCCGAGGGGAGTCGAGTTTTCCTGAGTTTGGCGTTGAATTCATAAATGTGTTAAATTATAATAGATTGTGTGAAGGAGTGTTAAAGCAATGAAGATATCTTCCAGAGGACGATATGGATTAAGAATGATGGTGGAAATAGCAAGGCATAACCCTGGGGATTGGGTCTCTATCAAGGATATTTCGATTCATCAAGGAGTTTCGGTGAAATATCTTGAACAAATCGTAACAGGTCTTACGAAATCCGGGTTACTGTTAAGCTATCGAGGATCTCAGGGCGGCTATACGCTTGCCAAATCACCGGAACAATATACGGCAGGGGAAATTCTGCGAGCTATAGAAGGCAATTTGGCTCCTGTGGCGTGCCTTGACAGTAAAACAAATCATTGTGATCGGCGGGATATCTGCCCAACAATTCATTTTTGGGTGGGGTTGCATGAAGTCATTAATAAGTATGTCGATTCTACTACATTGAAGGATTTGGTAGATATGGGTGAATCTCAATTAAATGAGTATTACATATAGTAATTTGTACATTTAATATTGACAAAAAGAGCTGGGTATAATATCATAGTATAACACTAGGAGTAGTAGGAATTAATTGTGACTATAGCAAGCTTCATACATCATCTATGGTCATAGAGCTCGATCCGGCAAATGTGCTTCGTAGTTGACCAGATGTATTTTAATTAAAGGGGGCGCATTCATGTATTCCGTAGTCTTTAAAATGCTTCGTCATAATTTCAGAAACGGCCGAATGTGCCGTTGTAAGTCATTAACCATCATTTAAAATAAAAAGAGGATATGATCTTACAATGAATAAAACTTATAAATTTGAAACACTCCAGGTTCATGCGGGGCAGGAGAAACCCGATTCGGCAACTGACGCCAGGGCGGTGCCAATCTATGCAACTACGTCCTATGTTTTTGCCGATTCTGCGCAGGCCGCCGGGAGGTTTGGCTTAACCGAGACCGGAAATATTTATACAAGACTGATGAATCCAACTTCGGATGTGTTTGAACAGCGTATCGCAGCGCTTGAAGGAGGAGCAGCAGCTTTGGCGACTGCTTCCGGTGCAGCTGCAATTACCTATGCAATTCAGAATATCACACATAGCGGGGATAATATCGTTGCAGACAAGCGCATTTATGGTGGCTCCTATAATCTTTTGGCACACACATTGCCCGATTTTGGAATCAATACTACGTTTATAGACGGGGACAATCCTCAAAGCTTTGCTGACGCAGTTCAACCTAATACCAAAGCTTTTTTTATCGAAACGCTGGGCAATCCCAACTCGACCATTGTCGATGTCGATGCAGTAGCCGAGATTGCCCATAAAAACGGGATTCCTCTGATTGTTGATAACACCTTTGCAACGCCATATCTTTTCCGTCCGATCGAACACGGAGCAGATATTGTGGTTCATTCGGCGACAAAGTTTATTGGAGGCCACGGTACAGCTATCGGCGGAGTAATAATTGATTCTGGGAAGTTTAACTGGTCTGTAAATGATAAATTTCCTGGTTTAACAAAGCCAAACCCTAGCTATCATGGTGCAGTATTTACTGAAGCTGTTGGGAATCTTGCTTACATTATTAAAATCAGAGTTACGCTGATGAGAGATACCGGCTCGACCATCAGCCCGTTTCATTCGTTTTTGTTTCTGCAGGGATTGGAAACCCTATCCCTACGTGTTGAGCGTCATGTTTATAACGCACTTAAGGTTGCCGAATACCTGTCAAATCATCCGCAGGTTGAAAAGGTGAATCACCCCTCCCTTAGAGATCATCCCGACCATTCGCTTTATAATAAGTATTATCCGAACGGTGCCGGATCAATATTCACATTTGAAATCAAGGGAGACGCTGAAGGAGCCAATGCCTTTATCGACAGACTTAAGATTTTTTCGCTTCTTGCAAATGTTGCTGATGTAAAATCGCTTGCCATTCATCCTGCAAGTACAACGCATTCGCAGCTCAGCACCGACCAACTACAAGAACAGGGGATCAAGCCGAATACCATTCGGCTGTCGATTGGTACCGAGCATATCGATGATATTGTAGCCGATCTTGAGCAGGCATTTAATTATTTGTAAAAAATCTGAACGTTATAAAACCTCTAAATTGTATTCATAAGGGTGTTTGCAAAATGAATTTATTTGTTTTGCAAACACTTCTTTTTGGTTTGTAGATTAAACTCCCTTAAATCTGCGAATAATTAAAGATAAATGTATATTTATATCATTAGAAATAGGGAGTAAACGGAATTTAACATGGGTGATGTAAACAAGATTGATAATAAGATTTACCGGCTTGGGATTGACATTGGCTCAACAACCGTAAAGTTAGCGGTACTGGATAATCAGGATGTTTTGATTCACAGTGATTATTGCAGACATCATACTGATATTTGGCCTACATTAATGAACCTTTTCAAATTATTAATGAAGCAATATGGAGACCTTCAGTTTCGTTCTGCTGTAACAGGTTCGGCGGGGATTTCTGTTTCGGAGCGTCTTAAACTTCCCTTTGTTCAGGAAGTGATTGCCGGCAGCAAGGCGGTAGAGAGGTTCATACCGGATGTGGATGCGGTAATNNTGCTTTTATAGATCAGATGGCATTTTTTCTAAAAACCGATGCCGCAGGATTAAATACACTTGCAGGTAACAGTTCTGTTATTTATCCCATCGCCGCAAGATGCGGCGTTTTTGCAAAAACCGATGTGCAGGCATTGTTAAATGAGGGAGCAAAAAAAGAGGATATTGCAGCTTCTGTTTTTCAGGCGGTGGTGAACCAAACAATAGGGGGATTGGCGTCCGGTAGAAAAATTAAAGGGAAAGTGGGTTTTCTGGGTGGACCGCTTCATTTCCAGACACAGTTGCGACGCCGTTTTCAGGAGACATTAAAGCTGAAAGAGGATGAGATGGTTATTCCGGAGAATGCGCAGGTATATGTGGCAATCGGTGCTGCCATTGCCGCAGGAAATCAATCTAATCAAGCCATTTCTCTCCTGGAATTCATGGAACGGTGTAAGATGGGCCAAAACGAAATAAAAGACTCGTCCGATCACCTTGAACCGTTATTTGCTGATAAGACTGAATACATCGGTTTTATCAAGCGCCACAGCCAAAACAGAATTGCCCGAAGCGATCTAGATTCCTATGTGGGGCCATGCTTTTTAGGCATGGATATGGGCTCGACCACCAGCAAAGCGGCCTTGATTGATCAAAGCGGTCGTCTGTTGTTTTCGGTCTATAAGAATAATGAGGGCAGCCCTTTGTCCTCGGCGGCGTTCATTCTGAAAGAGATGTACTCCAAACTTCCAAAGGAAGCATTTATCGCCTATTCTGCAGTCACCGGATATGGAGAAGAGTTGATAAAATCAGCATTTTCCTGCGACATCGGTGAAGTAGAAACGGTTGCACACAGCACAGCCGCAGAATATTTTTTGCCTGGCGTCGAAACCATACTAGATATTGGCGGACAGGATATGAAATATATACGCCTCCAAGACGGTGTAATAAATAGTGTAGTGTTAAACGAAGCATGTTCTTCGGGCTGTGGCTCGTTTATCGAAAGCTTTGCGAAATCTCTTGACATGTCTGTTGTTGCCTTTTCAAAAGAAGGTGTTATGGCAAAATCCCCGGTTGACCTTGGTTCTCGCTGTACCGTTTTTATGAATTCTAAAGTGAAACAGGCGCAAAAAGACGGCGTATCTGTGGGTGATATATCGGCAGGTCTATGTTATTCAGTTATAAAAAACACCCTTTATAAAGTGATAAAATTAAAACATGCTTCCGAATTGGGAGATAAAATTATTGTTCAGGGCGGAACATTCCTGAATGATGCCATTCTACGCAGCTTTGAGCGAATTACAGAAAAAGAGGTAATACGTCCTGATGTTGCAGGGCTAATGGGTGCCTTTGGAGCAGCCTTACTGGCCAAGAATGCATGGAAGGATGGGATGCGATCCACATTGTTTGGTGAAGATCAATTAAGCGCGTTTACTTGCCACACAAACGTCGCTCGCTGTGGCCAATGTGCAAATAATTGTCTTCTCACCATCAACTTGTTTGGCGACGGTAAAAAGCTGATAACAGGCAATCGCTGTGAGAGGGGGGCAGGAATCGGCAAAAAGCAGGATATTCCGAATTTGTATGAATATAAGTATAAACGGCTGTTCCAATATCAACCCCTTGACAAAAATCAGGCGCCGCGAGGTGTGATCGGCATACCGAGGGCCTTGAACATGTATGAAAACTATCCGTTCTGGTTTACTTTTTTTACTGCACTCGGCTTCAGAGTTTTGCTGTCTCCTGATTCCGGCCGCAAGATGTACGAGCAGGGGATGGATACGGTATCCTCTGACACGGCCTGTTATCCTGCCAAACTAGTACATGGCCACATCGTTTCACTGATTAGGCAAAATGTAAAGCATATTTTCTTTCCTTGTATCCCTAAGGAAAGACAGGAATTTAACGGTGCAGATAATTATTATAACTGTCCCATGGTTATATCCTATGCCGAGGTTATCAATGCCAATGTAGACAAATTACGTGAAAAAAACATCGTACTGCATCACCCTTTTTTGCCGTATAACGACAGAAAGCTTTTAACGCACAGGCTGTATGATGAGTTTCAATCGTTTGGTATTAGCATGAAGGAAGTAGAAAGTGCAATTGACGTTGCATGGAAGGAAGATCGAAACGTTAAGAATGATATAAAAAGAAAGGGGGAGGAGGTTCTCGCTTATCTGAAAAAAACTGGCAGGCAGGGTGTCGTCTTGTCTGGCAGGCCTTATCATCTGGATCCGGAGATTAATCACGGGATACCGAATATATTAATTGGATTGGGTCTGGCGGTATTGACAGAGGATTCGGTAGCCTATTTGGGATGTGTTGAAAGGCCGCTCAGGGTTCTGGATCAGTGGATGTATCATTCAAGACTTTATGAAGCGGCTGACTTTGTCTCGAAACAGGACAATCTTCAATTGGTGATGCTTAATTCTTTTGGGTGCGGGCCTGACTCCATTGCGGCGGAACAGGCACAGGAGATACTGAGCAGATACGGTAAAATATACACCATGATTAAGATCGATGAAGTAAGCAATCTTGGTGCGGTCAGAATAAGGTTGAGATCATTGAAAGCCGCCATTCAAGCGGATAGAAAGAAAATTGTCAATCCATCTGTAGACCAACAAGCCTACAACAAACAATCCGCAAAAGTGATACGAGACGGTTATACAATATTGGCACCCCAGATGGCGCCCATCCATTTTGAATTATTTCAGGAAGCGGCACGCTCAGAGGGTTATAAACTTGAGGTGCTTCCCACAGTGGATAAGGAAGATATAGAAATCGGGTTGAAGTACGTAAATAATGATTCCTGTTATCCTTCCATTATCGTTATCGGGCAAATACTAAGGGCGCTTCAGTCAGGGAGATATGATCTTGATCATACCGCAGTGATTATGAGTCAGACAGGCGGGCCTTGCAGAGCCAGCAATTATATTGCTTTGCTAAAAAAAGCGATGTGGGCAGCCGGCTTTCGCGATATTCCGGTTCTGTCTGCAAATGTCGTAAATTTATACAAAAATCAGGTATTCAAATTTACGCCTTCACTCATTAGAAAAGCCATAATGGCCATGGTATACGGTGATTTGCTGATGATGGCACTTCATAAGGTAAGGCCATATGAGTTGATAAAAGGTTCTGCCAATCATCTATATGCAAAATGGATGGAAAATTGCAAAAGAAAGCTTGTAAGCTGTAACAGATCTGCTTTTCAAAGCAGTCTGAATGAAATTGTAAAAGACTTTGAATCAATTCCCATAGAAAATGAAAAAAAACTGAAAGTGGGCTTGGTCGGGGAAATTCTTGTAAAATATCATCCTATGGCTAATAACAACATGGTGGAATTTATAGAAAGTATGGGAGCCGAAATGGTTATACCGGGCCTTTCCGACTTTTTCCTGTATTGCGCGTATGGAGGGGATAAGAAGAACCGGTATATGGGTGGAAATAAGGCAAGGCGGATGATGGGCGGGCTGTTTCTTTTATATGTTGAGAATTATCGTGATGATATGAGAAAAGCGCTGAAAACCAGCAGCAGATTTCATGTGCCCGCAACCATTTATGAAATGGCAAACAAAGCGGAGCCCCTTCTGTCGTTGTGCAATCGGTCGGGTGAAGGGTGGCTCCTTACTGCAGAAATGATTGAACTGATTGAAGAGGGCGTTAATAATATTATTTGTATGCAGCCCTTTGCCTGTCTGCCGAATCATATTACAGGCAAAGGTATGATTAAAACAATTAAAGAGTTATACCCACAGGCCAATATTCTGGCAGTGGATTATGACCCCGGAGCGAGCGAGGTAAATCAGATTAACCGTATAAAATTGATGCTGGAGCGAGCAAAAGATGTTGAAACAGATAAACAGATGACATGGATGGAACCTTCTATTTCTGCAAAAAGCAATATTATCAAACACGTATAAGGCAAAAAACAGCAAAACCCTGTTGCATTTAACAAGAATGTAATGGGGTTTTTGCTATTCACATGAAAACGGCATATCTCTCCCATGTTTTTATAGCTTTTGAGATGTCATTCGAATGGCATTCATGAAATTTTTGCATAGGATGGGAAGAAGGAGGAGTTGCCATGAACAGGAAGAGCAGTGCTGATATCTCAATGAGGGAAACAAACCGTGANNACCGTGAATTTATCTATGATAACACAACCGTTCTTTCCCTGACCATTCGCCGGCCCGAGGTTAGGCTATATAACCGTTCTCAGGTTCAGACCCGAATCAACCGCCGATTTTCATCCGAGGCCGTAGAATTCTATCGTTATGCCTCTGGTGAATTGTACCGTGAGGCAATTCAATTTTACCGTGATTCCCAGAAAAACAATTATCCTTTCCGTCCATATGATGCCTTCATGCAATTTGAAATTAGCTATAATGCAAATTGCTATTTAAGCAGCTTTAACGACCGATACCAGTATACCGGCGGTGCTCACGGCAGTACAATTCGGGCATCAGACACATTCAGTCTTGAGACNNTCCGCTCGGGCTCTAATTATCGCGGATTCCTGTTGGGGCAAATTCTGATGCAAGCAGATGAAAACATGCAGCAGCAACCAATCTATTTTGAAGACTACCGCAATCTAATTGTCCAGCATTTTAATCCTGCCAGCTATTATTTGTCTAATGATGGACTTGTGATTTATTATCAGCAGTATGAAATTGCGCCCTATGCGACAGGTATTGTTGAGTTTACAATCCCTTTTTCTGTATTAGAATGGAGACCCCATTGCTGAAAAAGTTTTAGATTCAAATGCGCAGACAAGTTTACATATTTGGGAAAGTATTGTATAATGCCGATAAATGGGAGATCAAGGGGGATGAACGGTGTTTGCACGAGTCAGAAGTATGGGGTTACTGGGGATTGACGGCTTTCCGATTGAAGTAGAAGCGGATATATCACAGGGACTTCCGGGATTTGATGTTGTAGGTTTACCCGGGGCTGCAGTTCGCGAGTCCAGGGATCGTGTACGCTCTTCCATGAAGAATTGCGGTTTTACATACCCAGTCAGCCGCATCACCGTAAACCTTGCGCCTGCTGATGTCAGAAAGGAAGGCTCGGTTTATGACCTCCCACTTTTGCTTGCGCTTCTTAAGGCAAGCGGGCAGCTTGAGATGCCGTTGGATGACGCGGCGTTTGTAGGCGAACTGTCGCTGGATGGTGAAGTGCGTCCCATACGCGGCGTACTTCCCATGGTGTTGGCGGCTCGTGATGCCGGCTTACGCCGCGTATTTGTACCTGCAGGCAACGCCGCAGAGGGTGCAGTTGTAGACGGGATCGATGTGATCGCTATTTCCTCGGTCTCCGCCCTTATGGGGCATCTTTCAGGTGCAAATGTGTTAAGCCCCGCCAAACCGGAGGATTTCCCCAACCTGCTGGTATCAAACGGAGAAATTGCTGATTTTTCAGATGTTTGCGGACAAGCCGCTGCCCGCCGCGCACTTGAGGTAGCGGCAGCAGGAGCCCATAATATCTTGTTGATCGGACCCCCTGGTTCGGGAAAAAGCATGCTGGCACGCAGGCTTCCATCCATCCTGCCCGATATGACACAGGCAGAGGCACTGGAGGCGACAAAAATTCATTCTATCGCCGGTATGTTGCCGGGAGGAGCCGGATTACTCACCAGCAGGCCGTTTCGATCCCCGCATCACGGCGTATCTGCTGCCGGACTGACGGGTGGAGGAACGGTTCCCAAACCCGGAGAGGCATCTCTATCACACCATGGGGTTCTTTTTTTGGACGAACTGCCCGAGTTTTCACGCGTTGCTATGGAGTCTCTAAGACAGCCACTTGAGGACGCCTGTGTTACAATTTCACGCGTTAGCGCGTCGCTTACCTATCCATGCTCGTTGATGCTGGTCGCAGCAATGAATCCTTGCCCATGCGGATATTTCGGTCATCCCACAAGAAATTGTAAGTGTTCACCTGCGGCGCAGCAGACCTACCTTTCACGTATTTCGGGACCGCTTTTAGACCGGATTGATTTGCATATAGAGGTTCCGCCTGTCGAGTATGAACAGCTTTCATCAAAAAAAGCTTCCGAAAGCTCGGCCGCGATACTCGAAAGGGTAAATGCTGCCCGTGCTGTCCAGCTTGAAAGATTTAAAGGAACATCGGTTACCAGCAACGCACATATACCCGCCGGTATGCTGCGACAGGTATGTAACATGACGGATGCCGCATCTGCTATGCTGCGTGATGTGTTTGATCGGATGGGCTTGTCTGCGCGCGCCTATGACCGTTTGCTTAAGGTGGCAAGGACAATTGCTGACCTTGCTCAATCGGAAATCATTGAAACACCGCATCTAGCCGAAGCAGTGCAGTATCGCAGTCTTGACCGAAAGTACTGGAGAAGATAAAATAACTTTCAAAAACATCAATTCTATTATAAATAAACAGGCCGGCGATGAAACGCCGGCCTGCTTCAAATAAATGCTACATGTGTAAACGTTTACGCATTTCCTGTTTAAAACGGCTGCGCCGGTCAACCGCTACCAGCAGCATAGCCAGTATTACACAGGGAATAGACACTGCAAACGACCAAAGAAGTGATACCTTGCCGTCTACAAAATAATCAAGTGTAGCCTCGATACCGACTAGCAGTATCGGAAGTGTTGCCACTACAACAGCTACTTTTTTTAAACGGGTGGCAATTAATTTCTTAATGATTATATAATCAATTACAAACAGAATATCGGCAAGCAACACCAGGGGCAGAGCGAAACGAACGAACCACAGTCCTTTGGCGGCAAAGGCTTCTACCAGCCAGAGAAACCCTAATAGTGCAGCTGTATCAAGTATAACCAACGTCAACACACGGTGCCGGCGGATAAACATAACAGGTACAATATACACCCACAGCATTGCCATTGCACCCATGACGATAAGCGACCAGCCCGCCCCCTTTGTATATGCAAGATCACATGCCAAGCAAATCGCAGCGGGAAGCGCTAATATAATACTGATAATTACAGCAATAAAAGCACGATCATCCGTTGGAGAAAATATGTCAAACCGTTTAGGAAACGGCTGGGGGTATTTACGGTCAAATGGTTGACGGGGATTTACTATTTCTGTATCACATAATGGGCAGGCATGCTCTGACGGGGCTAGCTCTACCCCGCAGTTGACACAATAAGACATTTGATATCCGCCTCCCTATTAGAAATGATTGCTTTCAATTTTTACGGAAATGCCGCGTTTTACAAGCTCTGTAAACAGCAGGCGTTCCGCATCTGTTTCCTCCACGACACTGGAAATCGTTACATATAAGATATCTTTATAGCTTACCGCTGTTGCACCATGCAGATTTGTGCGCGGCGGCCCCATAATAAAATCAAATCGTTCCACAAAGGGAGCCATGGATGGTGGTGTTTTCATAACACCTAAATTTGATAATGCAACCGAATAGCGGCTTTCACCGTATAAACGGTATGCAATGTCCATAACGATATTTTTTATAAAAAGCGGTGCTATACGTGTGAATCTATTTTTTTGGTTGCCAACATTGGCTGACAAAACTGCGTTAAGATATTTTTTGTTCAACCGCAACCGCATAAAATGATGAATCTGCTGAACGATTTCTTCAAAGGTAAAATCACCGTACTTCGGGTCTATCCCGGGATTGATAAACAGCGAAAAATTACGCAGTGTCTCGGAGGGGTGAAAGGTTCGCATATTAATCGGCACGCTAACTTTCACAGGATATTGACGTTTTCTGCCTTCCTGCTTTTGCAACTGATAGAACGCGTAGCAGAGCGCCCCCGCAAGATAATCGTTGATTGTAACGTCTAGTGCTTTTGCACGCTGGCGTACCTGCTCAACAGGCATGCTTCCGGTAATAATATTCAGAGTATGGACCGGCTGACGTACCATACGAGGATGATACGCTTTGGATTCGCGGCGTTTTTCGATGTGTTTAAACTGGGCATAACGGCTATGGCTGTCCTCCATTTCATCCGGCAGCGGTGGCTGGTCACAGTCCAGAACACCTTCTACGGCTTCAATCGGATGCCCGAGCAGCATTAAATACCTCGCTGCCAGTGTCTTCAGGAATATCATTGCTCCCGTGCCGTCGGTAATGGAATGGAATACCTCCAGCGCAATCCTGCTGCGGTAATACCGCACTCGAAAGAGATACCCTTCGTTTTCATCTTGTTCAATCTTTTTACAGGGGTTGAGAACATCCGGCTCAACGTGAGGCATATGCCGGTTGGTATCTAGATAAAACCAGAACAGTCCGCGATGCAGCGATAATCGAAAGGCAGGAATTCTCTTGACTGTATCTTCCAGTGCTCTTTGCAAAACAGAAGGGTCAATTGAATCGTTTAATGTAATGCTGACACGAAAAACAGCTGCCCAGTCCCTCCGCATTACCGCGGGGTAGATCAGCGCAGAATTATCCAGACGATACCAATTTTGATTATTTGACATAGTCATCACCCGGAAATTTTGTCTCAACTACAAGGTTGTAAATAGAATCATATGGTTTCTTTAGGCGAATGTTATCCAAAAGCAGTTGAGTTACCCTTCCTTAATTTCTTCAAATCTATACACCCTTGTACCGTTACACTCGACTGTCTCTAAAAACATATCAAGCTGACACACCCAGATATTATGATTACCATGTAGCTGCTGGTAGACCACCAGTTCTTCCAGCGTTTCACTGTGTCTGGCTATATGCAAAACACGATACTCGTTTCCTTTATAATGCCTATAATAAGCACCCGGGTGTACTTCGTATTCTATTCTGTCTTCCTGCCACAGTGAATCCAAGAACTGCGCCATCCTTCGTATGGCAGTATAGGATTCCGGTACGTCAAACATGTGAAAAACATGCCACATGTCTTTAAAAATTGTAATGCGGACATCTACCTTTTGTTTTACCATACGTGCAGCAAGCCGTTTTGAATCATCAAGCAATATTTCATTGCTGCCCACATGAATCAGGGTGGGCGGAAAATCTTTAAAGTCCCCGAAAAGCGGAGATATATACCTATTACTTAAAGCTCCTCCCCCGGCATAAAGCTCTGCTGCTTTCCTCAGCTCTTTGGTTGCCATCAGCGGATCTATATCCCTTTTAGATATATGAGATTTACCGCTGTGGGTTAGATCGGTCCAGGGTGAGATTACAATAATACCGGCCGGCAGTTTGCGTCCGCGATCACGCAGCGTCATTACCAATGCTATTGACAGTGCACCGCCTGCTGAATCACCGCAAACAACAATATCATCCTCGGAATATCCTTGATCCAAAAGGTAATCGAATGCCGCCACTGCATCATCCAATGCGGCGGGAAAAGGGAATTCAGGCGCAAGCCTGTAATCATACGACAGCGCTGCATATCCGCTCATTGAAGCCAAGCGAGCGGGAATAGATTTATGTGTCTCAGGTGAACCATACACATAGGAACCGCCATGCGCATAGAGTATTACTTTTCCTTTCTGCAATTGATCGGGTATTAACCACACCGCATGCATCGGAAGTTTTGCACCAAAGCAGCTCTCGGCATCCTTTATATGAACATCCTTGGGAACTGAGCAAAAATGACGGAGAAGCCCTACACCTTTGCGTTGCTTTGATATCGCTATATTTGTGATAATTGGCTTAACGCTTTTCATGGTTTCCTTTACAAGTCTGCTTTTTAGACTTGGCTGATACTTTCCCGATTTACGCGGCTTGCTTCCAAAACCGTCCATTGAGCCTCTCCTTTATCACATTTGATATATATCTATTACTGTTTATTATATCATAAAAGGATTTGTGTGAGACCTGTCACTCATTTGTTTTATACACTAAAAACGCGGGGGTTCGGCGAACTCCTGCGTTTTTAGCTGTGTGCGCAAATGCCCTGCGGGTATAATTAAATGTCGCCTTAATCCTCATCCAGCTTGAGGACTGCCATAAATGCTTCCTGCGGCACTTCTACGCTGCCTAGCTGGCGCATACGCTTTTTGCCTTCCTTCTGCTTTTCGAGCAGCTTTTTCTTTCTGGTTATATCGCCGCCGTAGCATTTCGCAAGAACATCCTTGCGCATGGCACGAACCGTCTCACGTGCGATGATTTTGCCGCCGATGGCAGCCTGGATTGGTACTTCAAACATCTGGCGGGGAATATTCTCCCGCAGCTTTTCACAGATACGGCGTGCTCTTGTGTATGCGCTGCCTTCATATACAATAAAGCTGAGTGCGTCAACCGTCTCACCGTTGAGCATGATATCAAGCTTGACAAGATTCGATTTGGTGTAATCCTTCAATTCGTAATCAAAGCTTGCATATCCTTTGGTGCGTGATTTCAGAGCATCAAAAAAGTCATAGATAATTTCGTTGAGGGGCAATTCATAATGAATATCCACACGTGTGGGATCTAGATACTTCATATCAATAAAGACGCCGCGCCGCTGCTGACAAAGCTCCATGATATTGCCTACATATTCGGTAGGCGTAAAAATATGCGCATTTGCAACCGGCTCCTCCGCCGATACGATTTGCCCCTGATCGGGATAATTTGTGGGGTTGTCAATTTCAAGCACCGTGCCGTCATTCAGCGTTAAGCGGTAGACAACGCTTGGAGCAGTTGTAATCAAATCAATGTTATATTCACGCTCCAACCGTTCCTGCACAATTTCCATATGCAGAAGTCCGAGGAAGCCGCATCGGAATCCAAATCCTAATGCAACCGATGTTTCGGGTTGGAAGCTTAAGGCGGCATCATTCAGCTGGAGCCGCTCAAGTGCTTCGCGCAGATCTTGGTAATGTGCGCCGTCGGCAGGGAAGATACCGCAGAAAACCATGGGGTTTGCCTTGCGGTAACCCGGCAGGGATTCGGCGGCCGGATTTTTGGCATGCGTGATGGTATCCCCGACTCTGGCATCGCTCACGGCCCGGATGGAAGCCGCGATATATCCGACCTCTCCCGCGTGGAGGCTTTCGCATGGTTCCAGCCTGCCTGGGCGCATGATGCCGGTTTCAACCACATCATACTCCGCACCCGTTGCCATCATGCGGATGGTGTCACCTGTACGGACAACGCCCGACATAACACGGAAATATACGATGACACCCCGGTAGCTGTCATAATAGCTGTCAAAAATCAGTGCGCGCAACGGTTCATTATCACTGCCGCCGGGCGGAGGGATTTGTTTGACAATTGCCTCCATAACAGCCTCAATATTAATGCCCTGTTTTGCCGAGATTGCGGGCGCATCAGATGCTTCGATGCCGATGATATCCTCGATTTCCTCACGTATCTCGTCGGGACGTGCCGAGGGAAGATCAATTTTATTGATAACGGGAACGATTTCAAGACCGTGATCG
>DOWI01000202.1:2356-3167 GCA_003519645.1 Oscillospiraceae bacterium | reverse complement strand
AAACGCCGCCGAGAGCGATCTTGGTTTGCATGGCGCAAACCTCACCGGTGACACCCTGTTCACGCTGTTCCAGATATTCACCCACGCACAGAATGACGGTCAGTCCGGCGTCAAGGGCGGCGCGGACACGCCTTTGGACAGTAACGTCTGTATCGCCGAAATAAGTGCGGCGTTCGCTGTGACCAATGATGACATAGCCTACCCCCATGCTTTTGAGCATATCGGCAGAAATTTCACCTGTGAAAGCACCGGATTTCTCCCAGTGGCAGTTTTGAGCTGCCACACCGATGCGGCTGCCCTTGACGGCTTCGAGAGCGGCAGGTAGATCAACAAAAGGAACGCCCACCACAACGTCACAGGAAGCGTCTGCCACAAGCGGCTTTAGCTGATTAATCAATGCCGTTGCTTCAGCGGGGTTTTTATTCATTTTCCAGTTACCGGCGATTACATATTTACGGTTCATAGTAGTTACCATCCTTGCTTTTTTAAGATTCGGTTACTCTGCCATCCAAAGGTGCAGAGTGGAATTTACCCGCCGGCAAGGGCGGGTAACCAATCGCATTTATTTATCGTTGAGGCAGGCAATGCCGGGCAACTCAAGACCTTCAAGAAACTCAAGAGAAGCGCCGCCGCCTGTTGAAATATGGGTCATTTTATCCGCGAAGCCCAACTGCTCAACCGCAGCTGCAGAATCTCCGCCGCCGATAATGGAAATGGCGCTGCTTTCGGCGATGGCTTTGGCAACCGCCACGGTACCTTTGGCAAAGGGAGCCATTTCAAACACACCCATCGGGCCGTTCCAGACCACGGT
>DOWI01000202.1:0-2342 GCA_003519645.1 Oscillospiraceae bacterium | reverse complement strand
ATATCAAGTCCCATCCAGCCGTCGTCGATGTCGATGCCGAATACTTTTACATTTGCATTGATATCAAATTCATCAGCGCAGACATTATCAACGGGAAGCAGGAATTTAACGCCCTTTGCTTTGGCTTTTTCAAGAATTTCTTTGGCAAGCTCAACTTTATCTGTCTCAAACTTTGAATCGCCAATCTTTTTACCCATAGCTGCCTTGAAGGTGTAAGCCATGGCGCCGCCGATAATCAGGGAATCCACTTTATCAATGAGGTTGGTGATAACGCCGATTTTGTCCGAAACCTTTGCGCCGCCGAGAATGGCAACAAAGGGGCGTTTGGGCTCGGCAAGCGCGCCTCCCATCACCGAAATTTCTTTTTGAATCAGATATCCACAGACAGCGGGCAGATAATTGGCGACACCTGCGGTGGAAGCATGTGCACGGTGAGCTGTGCCGAAGGCATCATTTACAAAAATGTCTGCCAAGGATGCCAGCGCCTTTGCAAATTCGGGATCGTTTTTGGTCTCTTCCTTGTAGAAACGAACATTTTCGATCACCATGATCTCGCCGGGTTTGAGGGCGGCGGCCATGGAATGCGCCTCGTCACCAATAATATCGATGGTGAACTTGACCTCTTTGCCCATTAGCTCGGACAAACGCTGTGCAA
Source organism: Oscillospiraceae bacterium (assembly GCA_003519645.1). The sequence continues at coordinate 1,687 of DOWI01000202.1, read as the reverse complement.
CCGGAGCCAATGTGCATTTCTTTTTTGACTCCTCGTCCTTGGGACGGCCGAGATGCGAACAAAGAATTACGGCAGCACCATTATCGGCAAGATATTGGATGGTCGGCACAGATTCACGGATTCGCTTGTCATCGGAAATCGCACCGTCTGCCAGCGGGACATTAAAATCACAGCGCACCAAAACCCTTTTTCCGCTAACATCAATATCCTCGATGGTCTTTTTGTTCAAATAATTCATAGAAACCCTTCCCCTTATTTATCTTTGTTTGTAACCTGACAAAACAATACCAATACAATATATTATAGTATAATTACAATTATTTCAAGCAGGAAACCTGAAATCTATGATTGACTATTGGCGTTCTGTGTTCAGTTTATACGACAAGGTCATAAGACTGTCACCAAGATGGACGTTTTCCACCAGCACACCGGGATAGTGGAGACTGATGTCATAATGGCTGAAGTTCCAGAACCCCCGCACACCCAGAGAAATCAGGCGCTCCACCATGGAAGCGGCAGCTTCTTTGGGTATACAGAGAATTGCTTCCTCCACCTTGTTTTCCAGACAGATCTCATCAATCCGCTCGGTAGGCAAAACCTCAATCCCCCGTATTTTATGTCCCAGGATTTGAGGGGAGTCGTCAAAAATACCCACCAGATTAACACCTCTCTGCTCAAAATGCATATGGTTGGCAATGGCTCGTCCCATATTGCCGGCACCAAGCAGGATGGTGGGTGTCAGAACATCCATACCAAGAATATGGCCGATTTCGTTATATAGCTGTTCAACAAGATAACCGTAACCCTGCTGACCAAACCCGCCGAAACAGTTGAGATCCTGTCTGATCTGGGATGCAGTCAGTCCCATACGCTGAGACAGCTCTTTGGATGAAATACGGACAATGCCGTTTTCCTTAAGATCATACAGGAATCGATAATAACGCGGGAGGCGACGTACAACCGACATTGAAATATGTTCACCCTTAGCCATTTCTACCCTTCCTTGTATTTTTATTTGTCTTTACCTGGTTTGATTACGTGTATAATCAAGCAGTCCGCCCGCAAGCAGAATTTCTGTTTGTCGTTTTGAAAAGCTGGAGCCAAGCGGCAATGTCTCGCCGGTTGTTCGGTTTTGCAGCAGAAGCGGTTGGCCATTCATCAGGCGATTGCGCACATCAGGCAGGCAAAGCTCATCCCACATCGAAACACGGTCATAGTCGGACTCGTTTTCAAAGGTAAGGGGGAGAATGCCGGCATTGATGAGGTTTGCGACATGGATACGTGCAAAGGACTTGACGATAACCGCCTTGATGCCAAGATATAACGGCGCCAGCGCAGCGTGTTCACGAGAGCTCCCCTGCCCATAGTTGGAGCCGCCGATGATAATGCCCTTGCCCTCCGCCTTGCAGCGGGCAGGGAATTCCTCATCACATCGGACAAAGCAATGCTGCGAAATGGCGGGGATATTGGAACGTAGCGGCAGGATTTTGGCACCTGCCGGCATGATATGATCGGTGGTGATGTTATCCCCCACCTTAGGCAGCACCTTTGCCTCGATGCTTTCGGGCAGGGCAGAGGTGGCGGGAAAAGGCTTGATGTTCGGGCCGCGCAGAATTTCCACCTCGTCCATTTCTGATTCGGGCGCAGGCGGAAGGATCATGTTGTCGCAGATCAGGAATGTTTCCGG
>DOWI01000266.1 GCA_003519645.1 Oscillospiraceae bacterium | reverse complement strand
CGTGGCCGATCGTAAACTATGGTACCGCGGAGCAAAAGGCAAAATATCTGCCAAAGCTTTGTTCAGGCGAATATCTGGGTGCTTTTGCTCTGACAGAGCCTGGTGCAGGTACCGATGCTTCCGGTCAACAAACAAAGGCTGTGCTTGAGGGCGATCATTATGTTCTCAATGGCAGTAAGATCTTTATTACAAATGCCGGTTATGCAGATACTTATGTTGTCTTTGCTATGACAGATAAGAGCAAAGGCAATCATGGCATTTCCGCTTTTATCGTTGAAAAGTCATTTCCTGGCTTTTCTGTGGGCAAAAAAGAGAAGAAAATGGGTATCCACGGTTCCGCAACGTGTGAACTGATTTTCGAAAACTGTATTGTCCCCAAAGAAAACTTGCTTGGTAAAGAGGGCAAGGGCTTTAATATTGCAATGGCTACACTTGACAACGGCCGTATTGGTATCGCTGCACAGGCATTGGGCATTGCAGAAGGTGCTCTTGACGAAACGATCAAGTATGTTAAGGAAAGAAAACAATTTGGTCGTCCTCTGGCAAAGTTCCAAAACACGCAGTTCCAGTTAGCTGATATGGTTACAAGTACGAAGGCGGCTCAGCTTTTGCTGTATCGTGCAGCGATGGCTGAGGATACGAAAAAACGTTATTCTGAAGAAGCGGCAATGGCAAAGTTGTTTTGTGCCTCTAATGCAATGGATGTTACCACTCGCTGCCTACAGCTCTTTGGCGGATATGGCTACACAAGAGAGTATCCGATTGAGCGTATGATGCGTGATGCCAAGATCACTGAAATCTATGAAGGCACCAGCGAAGTGCAGAGAATGGTTATTTCCAAATACGCCTTAAAATAAGACGAAGCTAAGGAGGGAATTTCTTTGAATATTGTCGTTTGCGTTAAGCAAGTTCCTAATACAAATGAAGTAAAACTTGATCCAAAAACAGGTACACTGATTCGTGAGGGTGTACCAAGTATCATGAATCCTGATGATAAAGCAGGCTTGGAGGCTGCACTTGAGCTGAAAGATAACTTGGGTGCACGTGTAACTGTCGTTTCCATGGGCCCGCCGCAGGCGGACACAGTGCTCCGTGAAGCAATGGCAATGGGTGCAGATGAAGCTTATTTGGTTACCGACCGTGCTTTTGGCGGTGCCGACACATTGGCAACTTCCACAACCATTGCTGCTGCTCTGAAAAAGATTCCATATGACCTGATTATCACAGGCCGTCAGGCAATTGATGGCGACACTGCTCAGGTTGGTCCGGAAATCGCAGAGCATCTAGGCATCCCGAATGTCAGCTATGCAGAGGACATTCAGGTTGAAGGGGACACTGTTACTGTAAAGCGTCAGTATGAAGACCGCTATCATATTGTGAAAGCAAAAATGCCTTGCCTTATTACGGCATTGGGGGCCATGAATAAGCCTCGCTATATGACTCCTGGCGGAATTTTTGATGCATATCGTGAGCGTGAAGTTAAAACGCTTACCCGCAAGGATCTTGACGTTCAAGATACTGAAATTGGCCTGAAAGGTTCACCAACCCGTGTTGCTAAGTCTTTCCCCAAACAACTAAAGGGAAGCGGCACAGTCGTTACTCCTAGTGACGCTGAAAGCGCAGCGGAGTACATTGTTGATCGTTTGAAAGAGAAATTTATAATTTAGTTGAGGCGGGGCAAGCAAAATGAGTTTTGAAGACTATAAAGGTGTGTACGTTTTCGTACAGCAAGTAGAGAGCAAAATTGACAATGTTTCTTTTGAACTTCTTGGGAAGGNNGAACTGGCAAATAACATGGGTACGGAAGTTACTGCTGTATTGTTGGGCAGTAAGGTTTCAGGTTTGTATGACGAGTTATCCAAGTGGGGCGCAGATAAAATTTTAGTTGTAGATGATCCAGCATTGGAGCCTTATACAACAGAGCCTTACGCTTATTGTATGGATTCTATTATCAGAAAGTACAAGCCAGCTGTTGTACTGTATGGTGCAACTGCAATTGGCCGCGATTTAGCTCCTCGGGTTGCGGCACGTGTGGGAACAGGTCTGACTGCTGATTGTACAAAACTGGAGGTAGACGCTGAAACAAAGGATTTGCGCATGACACGTCCGGCATTTGGCGGCAATATTATGGCGACCATTCTTTGCCCGGAGCATCGGCCGCAGATGGCGACTGTTCGTCCAGGCGTAATGGAGAAAGCAAAACCGCAGGCAGGTTTCAAAGCACCGGTGGAAGTTGTTGATCTTAAAATCGGTGCAGAACATAAGAATGTTGATGTTGTGAAGATTATTAAAAAAGTATCGAACAAGATTGATATTCAGGATGCCAAGATTTTGGTCGCTGGTGGCCGCGGCATGGGAAAGCCTGAAAACTTTAAGATGCTGCGTGAACTGGCGGATGTTTTGGGCGGTGAAGTCGCTTCGTCCCGTGCCTGTGTTGATGCTGGTTGGGTAGAAAAGGATATTCAGGTTGGTCAGACTGGTAAAACAGTACGTCCAAGCCTGTATATTGCTTGTGGTATTTCTGGTGCAATTCAGCATTTGGCAGGTATGGAGGAATCTGACCTTATCATCGCCATTAATAAAGATCAGTATGCGCCTATCTTTGAAGTCGCTGATTATGGTATTATCGGCGATGCATTGACAATTGTTCCTGAATTGACAGCGAAACTAAAAGAGGCGATTGCTGAAAAGGAAGCTGTCTAATTCCGTGTTTTCCTTTAAAGGTCTCGGCAAGCAGATCATTGATTTGCTGTCGGGGCTTTTTTTAACCTATTTTTATATAGACAACAAATTAAATAAAAAAAAGACTTCCTTTATGCAGTTCCCTGCCGTTGGAAGTCTTTTTTTATAAAAACAAATCCATATGTAAAATTAAATCTTATTGCTTTGACGCCAAATGCCCTGCTCCTCTGCAGATTGAATCAACTGCTCACGGAATTTTGGATGGGCAATGCTGATCAATTTTTCAGCACGATCCCAGCTGGAAGCACCTTTTAGGTTCACCATACCATATTCCGTTACAACATACTGTACATTTGCACGAGTGTCCGTTACGATTGAGCCAGGGTGCAGTACAGGAAGAATCCGGGATTGTAATTCTCCCTTTTTGTTCGTAAAAGTAGAGGAACAGCAAATAAAGCTCTTCCCACCGTGAGAAAGGTAGGCACCGAGGACATAATCCAATTGTCCGCCGGCACCCGTAATTTGGCGGGTACCGTTTGATTCCGCATTAATCTGTCCATACAAATCCATATTGACGATATTGTTAATGGAAATCATCTTATCATGTGCTGCGATTGTGCGAACATCATTTACATAATCAACAGGAGCGGTCATACATGCGGGGTTGTCATCGAGATAATCATATAGCTCTTGCGAACCAGAAGCAAAAGCATAAACTTGGCGTCCTTTGTTGATGTTTTTATTAAGACCGGTAATTTTTCCAAGCTTTGCCATTCGGACAAATGCATCCACATACATTTCTGTATGGACACCTAAATCTTTTAAATCAGATTCTGCAATTAAAGAACCTACCGTATTCGGCATACTGCCAATACCCAGTTGCAGGCAGGCCCCATTTGGAATTTCCTGTACAATCATTTTTGCGACAGTTTTGTCAACATCAGTAGCTGGCTTTGCTGGTGGTATGCAACGTACAAAAGGTTCTTTCATTTCAACAATCGCATCCACTTTAGAGATGTGAATGTCATTTTCAAAACCGCCTAAGCAACGTGGGAGTTTTTCATTCACTTCTACAATTATATGTTTAGCACGTTCACAGGCTGCTGCTTGTATAGAGGCAGCCGGTCCAAAGTTGAAATAACCATGTTTATCCATCGGACTAACCTGTAGCATAGCAACATCTAATGGTTCAATGTTTTCACGATAGTAACGAGGAACTTCGGAATAACGCATAGGAGCTAAAGTTACACTGCATTGCTTTCCCAGTTTGCGCTCAACAGCGGAATAATGCCAAGAGTAAATGGAAAAGTGCTTCTTACTATCTGGCACTTTAAAAATCTCAGGAGTTTCCATCAAAATACCGCAGCGGACTTTTACATTGCTTAATTCCTCTGCCCGTTTTGCTAAAGCAATATCCAAATCATGTACAGTTCCCGCATTCCATCCGTAATCCACCCAATCTCCTGATTTAATTACTTTAACGGCATTATCTGCAGTTGTCAGTTTTTGTGCATATTCTTCTTTGTAATTCATTATGAAATAGCTTCCTTCCTGTAAAGTAACGAATAATTTTTAGAGAATCCAATAAAGATTGTGAAACTTTCAACGATATTATTATATCATTTTTTTATATGAACGACAAGATATTTCAGATATCTTTCTTGACCTTCGCGCTTCCATCATTTAATTTCTGCAATTTCATTGAAAAGTATGGTAAAATGAGTCTATAATTTTACTCCAGACAACCAGAGCATTTTTGCGGCGGGACAGAAATTTTTGAGGGTGGCAGAATGATTTCATCGGATATTACCAGGGCAAGGATGC
>DOWI01000112.1:5427-5697 GCA_003519645.1 Oscillospiraceae bacterium | reverse complement strand
AGCAATATCGGCAATTGTAACATCCTCGGTTTCACCCGAACGGTGTGAAGTAACGGCGGTGTAGCCTGCACGGTTGGCCATCTGGATGGCATCCAGCGTCTCAGTCAGGGTACCGATTTGGTTAACCTTAATCAGAATTGAATTGGCAACGCCGAGATTGATGCCCTTTTCAAGTCTCTGGGTGTTGGTAACAAACAGGTCGTCACCCACCAGCTGTACACGGCCGCCCAGCTTCTCGGTGAGCAACTTCCAGCCTTCCCAGTCCTCTTC
>DOWI01000112.1:0-5369 GCA_003519645.1 Oscillospiraceae bacterium | reverse complement strand
AAGTGCAATGCGGAAATCGTCACCCGGCTTGTATCCGGCCTTCTCAATGGCTTCAACAATAACAATCAATGCCTCTTCGTCGCTCTTTAGATTGGGAGCAAAGCCACCCTCGTCACCCACAGCGGTGGAATAGCCTTTGGAGGCAAGAACCTTCTTCAGGTTGTGGAAAACCTCGGCACACATACGCAGAGCCTCACGGAAGGTAGGCGCCCCAACCGGCATAATCATGAATTCCTGNNATGATGTTCATCATGGGAACAGGAAGCATTTTTGCATTGCAGCCGCCGATATATTTATACAGACTGATATCCAACGCTTCTGCCGCAGCCTTGGCACAGGCAAGGGAAACTGCCAGAAGGGCGTTTGCACCCAGCCTTGACTTATTGGGCGTGCCATCCAGCTCGATCATTGCTTCATCAATGCCTGCCTGATCAAGGACATTCATGCCGCAGATTAGATCTGCAATCTCTTGGTTGATATTGTTAACAGCCTTCTCTACGCCCTTGCCGAGATAGCGGGACTTGTCCTCGTCACGAAGCTCACAGGCTTCAAAAGCACCGGTGGATGCACCGGAAGGAACGGCTGCACGTCCCACAAAACCGCCCTCAACCATAACCTCGGCTTCAACCGTAGGATTGCCGCGGGAGTCAATAATTTCTCTGGCGAATACATCTTCAATGGCAAGAAATGAATTCATTAATAATCCTCCTTAGTGATATCTTTCATCGGGAGCTTTTCCCCAATTTTTGACTTGTTATAATTATAACACACTGCCTATAAAAGGTAAAGAGAAAAACAGGCCTGAAAACTTGGAACACCAGCAATAGTTATTGTGCAAAAAACATAGGGAAGTATGCGTTTTATGACAGCAGAATATGCAGAGATGGTATGGATAGATTGAATGTGCGCATCTGCATTCTTTTGCTTACGAACAGGACGGGGAGCCAGTCGCCTACTGCATTGTGCTGACTACCGGTTCAAAATCAATCAATCCCGACGACACATCCGTACCGGTCACGCGGATATTGATGGGATCGCCTACCGTATAAACAGGGCGGCTGCGGCGGTCGAGCAGAGAAGCCACCTCATCATATTTCAGTCCCGATTCAGCAAGACTATCCAGTCGGATCATACCCTCCACCGAATTGGCAAGCTCAACATAGATGCCAAACGCCGAAACCGAGGATATAACGCCGCTGAACTCCTCGCCGATAAACCTGCCCATATACTCGGCCATATAACAGGCCTCGCAGTCACGTTCGGCGTTCATTGCCCGCAGTTCATATTGAGACGACAATTCGGATGATTCCTGTACAAAAAATCCATAACGCCGGATGATTTCCTCTTTCTTTACACCGGCAAGCACAGAGGTCAGGATACGATGTATGGATAGGTCAGGATATCGCCGGATAGGGGAAGTAAAATGGCAGTAATCCGCCAAAGATAGACCGTAATGGCCTTTGGGATTTTCGCTGTATTTGGCTTTGGCCATAGAACGCAGCAGCCTGTCAGAAATCAGACGGGCATATCCGGTCCCCCGCGCCTCCTCCATCAGATTTCTCAAGTCCATGGGCTTATCCAGCTTATGGTTCTTAAATCCCAGACGTTGTGCGGTTTCACTGAGTATACCAAGCTTTTCCGGATCGGGCTGCTCATGAATACGATAAACAAACGGCAGACCTTTTTTGCGCGCAAAGGCGGCAACCGCCACATTCGCTGCAATCATAAACTGCTCGATCATCCCCTCGCTTTCACCCATTTGTCGACTGCGTATATCCACAGGGTGTCCCTGCTCATCCAAAATAAACACTGATTCGGTACTGATCAAATCCATGGTGCCCCGCTCTGCCGACTTTTGCCGCAGCAGAGCCGCAAGCCTTCGCATGGATTCAAGTGCAGAGCCAACATTTGCGTATTTTTCCTGAATTTCGGCATCCGCAGTTCCATCAAACAGCATGTTAACCTCTGTATACACCCCCCGCAGACAAGAACAAATAACCGTCTTTTTGATCGAGACATCCTCGCACATACCATTTTTATTTAAGGTCAATATTGCTGATAATGTGAGCTTGTCCTCCCCTGCATTCAGCGAACAGATTCCGTTTGAAAGCGCCTGTGGAAGCATAGGGATTACGCGGTCGGCAAAATAAACCGATGTACCGCGGTGGCGGGCTTCGGCATCAAGCGGGGTGTTTTCCCTTACATAGTGGGAAACGTCGGCAATATGCACCCCCAGAATCCAGCCGCTTTGGGTTTCTTCCAGTGATATGGCATCGTCCAAATCTTTGGCATCCGATCCGTCAATTGTGAAGATCATCCAGTCGCGCATGTCTTCCCGGCCTTCAAGCTCGGGTTCAGATATTCCGGCAGCAGCAAGCGCTGAAGCCTGGTCAAGAACCTCGTCGGGAAATGATGTGGAAATTCCGGCAGAATCCACAATGGCGTCGGCACATACCTTGGCGCTGTCGGCACTGCCGTAAGTGGTTAAAACGCGTGCTGTCAGCTCACCCGAATGATTATATTCAGCTTCAAACCGCACCTTATCCCCCGCTTTTGCGGCCAGCTCCTTCTGTCTGCGGATGGGCAGGGCATAGCGGATAAAAGCGTCGGGAACAACAATCGGTCTGTCGTCCCGATCTGCCGAGATTCTGCCGGTGAAAAGCCTGCCGCCCTTTTCAATCACCTGCAATACTCTGCCCTGCGGACCACGTGAATCACCGGGTTCAAGCCTTACCAGCAGTATATCGCCGGGCAATGCCTCTCCGAGATCCCGTCCGGGTATAAAAATGTCCTCGGTTTTGCCGGTTGAGATTTCAGGGCGTGCGAAGCCGTAACCCTTTTGCAGTGACATCAGACGTGCCCGCACATTATCCCGGGCAGGCACAGAATATCTTCCCCTTTTGTCCCGCACAAGATCTCCGTTCCGTTCCATGCCGGCAAGCGCCAGCAAGAAGCGGGCGCGTTCCCCCTTTTTTATTCGAAGCAACGCGGCAAGCCTGTCGGCTGAAGCACTTTTGCTTCCATCTCCGATCTGCTCCCTTATTCTCTTTTTTAGATCCCTTTTCTTTTTATCAAACCTCATTATAATCCTTCCTTCCCGCATCGCGAAAAGAGCAGTGTAAGCTCGGGACATTCGCTGTGGATTTAAAAAACCCTGCTCAAAATGAGCAGGGTTTGCAAAACTAATTTACGCGCCGAGGAATTTTGTAACCAACATACCGACAAAAACAAGAACAAAGAATGCAGCAACAACCACTTTGGTCCATTTTGCCAATACAGCGTCCATTGTACGAGCTCTGCCTTTATCAAGGAAGGAATCGGCAGCACCCTGAATTGTACCAAGATTCGACTGTCGGCCTTCCTGCAATAATACAATCGCTATGATCACCAAGGACAGGACAATCAGCACAATTCCAATCGCGATCTCAAAACCAGTCATTTCAGACCCTCCACAATAGTATATCAACCGATACACACAAATATTCTCATATAAATTTCATCTTATACATACTAGCATAGCCGTGAAATAATTGCAAGTAAAAATAATTTGCCGGCAGGCAAAAATGTGTAAGAAAAATGTATAGGAATACAATTGATGTGAAAAATAACAGCATAACGAATCGGGGCCCTACCCAGCTGGATATCCCGAATATTCCACGAGAACGCTAGGAACTGTCAATCCGAAATTGTATTGCATTCTTGATTGATTGTGCTATACTACATATAATACACAATGAAAAATGTGTGCCGATATAGTTGTCTGCAGCTTATTATACGGAGGTGGATATGGTGAGCCCTGACCCTGCTGGTCGATTATGTCTTAAAACATTATACAACGGGGCGAGCTGTGTCCGGAACTGACGCGCCCCGGGAAAGGGGTGTGTGCAAATGCTTGCATACTACAAGACCATTAACGGTCGCATCCGTCCCATTGATGAATTGGAGGACGGGTGCTGGATTGATGTTGTCAATCCGGATGAAAAGGAGATTAATTTTCTTATAACGCGTTTTTCACTTGAACCCGACTTTCTTCGTGCCTCACTGGATGAAGAGGAATCCTCCCGTATCGAATGTGAAGACGATAACACCCTCATTATTATTGATACGCCTGTGTCCGAAATCACCGAAACCGGCGTGATCTATTACACCATGCCAATCGGAATACTTGTTACCCGAAGCAATGTAATTACCGTATCCCTCCGCGAAAATTCTATCATATCCGAATTTACCGAAGGTGTAATCAAAAATGTGCAGACCCAACTGAAAACCCAATTCATTCTGTATATCATGCTTCGGGTTGCAACCCGATTTCTGCAGCATCTAAAGCAAATTGATAAAATTTCAATTCAGCTGGAGCGTCAGCTTCGTAAATCCATGAAAAACAAGGAGTTGATTCAGCTTCTTGACCTACAGAAATCCCTTGTGTATTTCTCCACTTCGCTGAAATCCGATGAGACCACTTTAGAAAAGATGATGCGTGGCAGATATATCAAGCTGTATGATGACGATCAGGATCTATTGGAGGATGTTCTGATTGAAATCAAGCAGGCAGTTGAAATGTCAAGCATTTATCTTAATATTTTATCCGGCACAATGGACGCCTTTGCTTCTGTGATATCAAACAACCTTAATATCGTCATGAAAGTTTTGGCCTCGGTTACCATCGTCATTTCTATTCCCAATATCATCGCCGGGTTTTATGGCATGAACGTAAGAGGGCTACCCTTTGCTGATTTTTTCTGGTTTCCTGTTATTTTGTCGATTGTGCTCATGGGCGGAGTCGGATATTTGTTGCACAAAAAGGGTATGCTTTAATATTTGAATCCGTCCTCTTGTTCAGGGGACGGATTTGCTTTATCCAAATTTGGAGAAAGGATTTGATGTTCTTGAAATTTAATGAACAAGCCATGTTTCATATCGGGCTGAAGCCCGAACAGGGTGCTGAATACGCAATTCTCACAGGCGACCCCGGGCGTGTAGAGAAAATTGCCGGTCTGCTGGATCAATCGGAATTTGTCGCCAGCAAGCGTGAATATACGACATGGGCAGGCAATATTTCAGGCAAACGCGTACTGGTTACCTCTCATGGGATTGGCGGACCATCTACCGCAATCTGTGCCGAAGAGCTAAGCGCATGCGGTGTACACACCATGATTCGTGTCGGAACCTGCGGAGGCATGGCACAGTCGGTATGTCCGGGCGATTTGGTTATCGCCAACGCAGCCATTCGCCAGGAGGGAACCTCACAGGAATACCTGCCAATCGCCTTTCCTGCTGTCTCGGATTATTGCGTTACTACGGCTTTATCCCAAGCAGCCCGCCATACGGAAAAAGCTGTTCATGTTGGGGCGGTTCAATGCAAGGATTCA
>DOWI01000097.1 GCA_003519645.1 Oscillospiraceae bacterium | reverse complement strand
CTTTTATATAATACGAGGAGGTGTTCCCTCATGCCACAGCATCAGACGGTAGGACGCGATTATAACGCAGGGAAAATTGCCCATGTTGTTTGCGCTCCGAATGACAAGCTGGGCGATATAACCATTCAAAACGACTGCTTTCTGCTGTTGATCATCACAGAGGGCAGCGCTTCCTTTCGGGTTGGAATCAACCATGTTATAGCACAGGCTCCCTGCTTCGTTTGCTTTGATGAAACAGAAAACCCTATATTATTAAGCAAGAAAAAACTGCGGTGTCGAGCAATTTACTTTCATCCGCAGTTTCTTAATATCAATATGAGCTTTGAATTGATCCGTACCGGCTTTTATGGAGACATAGCCCATACGCATGATATGTTCCTGCTGCGTCCCTTTCTGGAGCATCACTATGTCGTTCCCATTGCTGCGCCCTATCTTGATAAGGTAACATCCTTATTTGACGAGATGCACGCCGAGCTGCTTGACCAGCGGGACTGGTACTGGTCTTGCCGCGGTCGCTCGTATTTTATGGAGATTGTCATTTCGCTGGAACGCCTATACGGTCTTATGGAGCGTNNGTGGAAAACGAACGGTTGAAACGAGCTTTGATGTTTATAGAGAGCCATTTCGCGGATCCATTAACACTTGGCGATATTGTTCAGGCTGCCGAAAGCAATCATACCACACTAACCGCGCTTTTTGCGCAGGAGCTTGGTCTATCCCCTATGGAATATCTTTGGCGCTACCGGATCGGTATAGCAAAAAAGCATCTTGCCTTTACAGAAATACCACAAAAGGACATTGCCAATCGCTGCGGTTTTAAAACGGTACCGCACTTTTCCCGAATGTTCCGCGAGCAGACGAGTAAGACGCCCGCCGCATTTCGACGGAATGCGATTGCAGCCCGCAGGGAACAGCTGCGATTGGATTATAAGGTATCAAATGATTAAGAAAATTTCGTCGCTTGCATTTTTACTTTTGGGATTAGTGATATCGATTATTCAGGAGGTTAGGTAATGGAAGAAGGCAATAATATAATTATTTTCAGAGCTCTGCTGAAAGTATCTTTACATAAGGTGAAACTATTGCTATTTATTTTCGCATCTTTTTCTGCTTTGCAGGTGATTCTTCATCTGGTAAGTCTGATAAATTTGCATTTATACACGAAGCATTCGGTCTTTATGAAGATACAAAATATTTATTTATTTGTAATGTCTATCCCTGCATGGGTTGGGTTAGCGTTCGGATTTTTTATAGCAGCCCTGCTTTTTCGCCGATATATTAATCCAACTTTTTCAGATGAAGAGTTCACTATTCCCCAAAAACGTCGAGCCTTTTATCTGGCGGATATTATTGTCGGTTTTCTGGTGTTTTTCATCCCGCAGATTCTGCAGACTCTTTTCAGATTCCTGATCCAGGTCGTATTTTATTTTACCGCAAAGGATTCACCCCTGTTTATTCCGGCCGCCGACAAATTTGTTTCGCAGGTATTAATGCCTACGCTGATTGGTATGGATACCATTTTATACTATATGTTAGGCTTTTCACTTTCTGTATTACTCATTATAGGTTTGCGTAATCTTGTGAGCGCCTGTACAGGTTATATCGCAATCATGTTTATTCCATACTTTTTTGACAGCATTATAGCCATGATCCGCCAAGGNNATTACAGTACCATATCCTCCAACATGATTACACTGTCAACGACACCATTGTCTATTCTTAAGATTTTGTACCGACTGTTCAGCGGTGGGAAAAATATGATAATTTATCCGGGAATACCGCTGTTTCCGTATTATACCGTAAAAGGGGGAGGATTTATTCCGTATGTTTTTGCCATGTTTTCCGCGCTCAGTGTACTGATTATACTAGCGGGGTATTTCTTATTCCGCAAATTATATACGGATAACAAGATCAGAGGTCTTTTCCGGACTTTCGTGTCCCGCATGTCCATGATTATCCTTTCCTTCTATGCTGCATTGTTCGCATGCAACGTTTTAAAATACTCATTTTCAACTACAAAAACATATTTGCGAGCACTTCCGATTATGCTGGTTGCTGGTATACTGACTATGGTCATCATACAGATTGCGTATGCGAAAGGATTCCGCAAATTTTACAGAATGCTTCCCTCCTGTGTAGGCGTTGTAATATTAATCGGAGCGGTGGGTATATCCATTTATACGGGGGGGCTCGGTGCAGTTGCTCGTATACCAAAATCGGAGACAATAGAAAGCGTTACTGTTAGTTTTTCCGGATTCGATAATCAAGAATATGAAACATCGGATGCCAGAACGTTTTATATAGATAATATCAACGCAAAAACGGAACCGATAAACAAGGACAATATTTTGGTCAAGAAAGACGAAAGCCTGCAAACGGTTTTTTTGGTACACCAGGCTCTGCTTGATTTTTTCAAGTCTTACCGATATGATCTTGAGGATCCACAACTGTCTGCATTGTTAAGCGATTCAGAGAACCGAATGGAACGAGAGTATATTCGTATTCAGTATAGGTCAAAGAAAGGAAACATCATACCCCGGAATTATCCTTTTGTAAAAACACCATTGGTTGAAAAACGGTTTAGTGAGCTAAAGGCTTCCGTAGGGCTACAGCCAAAAGACGTTTTCCCTGAGTTGCTGGAGCAAATTGAAAATATGGAAAGCGGATTTTACGTATCCTTTCGACCTGTTTACGCATTTCTGGAGGGGAGGCAAGACGACAGTTATGTAACTTATTTGACCGGCATTAAATTGGCGCAACTTCTGCGTGCTATAAGGNNCACGAATCGTCTTTGAGCGATGAGGAAAAGCTGAATCCCTCAGAGCCGGAATACTGCCAGATAGGATTGAGCGACTATCGGCTCCCTCCTAATTTGATTCATCATCCAAGGATGGTCATACGCTCCAACTATGTGAATACTATTGACTGGATAAGGCTCCAAGGACTTTCTGCACGGCTTTCTCCTAAGCCGGATTTATCCGGTGGCTACACCATCCAAATTGGAAAGGTGGATTTGAACGCCGGACTTGTAGATAAATTTGGTCAATATACCATTCTGGCGAATTTGTTCACTGAGAAAGATTCGGGAAGAATGGTGTTTCATTCCGAAGCAGGCGGTGTATCCGGTATTCTGCCGGGACCAATTCCCGGCAAACTTAATATTACTTACCCAAAATGTGACCCGCTTTTCTATCTGCTGAAACACTGTTATGTCAATCATGAGTTTCAAAAAAATGATTATATTGTCAGAATCGACTATTATAACGGGGACGACTATTTCGGTTCGCCGGTCTTGTATTTGGCGGAGGAGCATTGCAAAGAGTTTTTGAAAATATATGTAGACCGATAATATCTTAATCTAATTAAAAAGACGTTGTGTTTGCTTCCGATTATTTTTCAATCGGTTACGCTTTTCGCAATGTATGTAGTGCAGGAATACCCAAAGAGCTGGGTATTCCTAGTGCTGATTTTTTCAACGTTGTTACAAATGTCAGCACGGATTATGGTGTTTATCTTTCTAATAAAACAAAAATGACAAGGTAATCATGAATAAAAATTTAACATATTGGCTTTTATGATACTTTAAATTCTCCGAATGAAGATACTAACTTAAATCTCAGGATACCAAGGTTGGATTTATTATGGAAAAATATCCTTTTCAACAATAAAATTGGGGGTAACACCATGAAAAAAGCATGGTGACGATTATTTGACTTGCCACCATCTTCTAACCGGAGAGAGCTTTACAAGACAGCTGTCACCTGAATTTTTAAATCAAATTAGCCTCAGAGTGGAGTAAGCGATGGAACAAACTATATGATGGGACATGGCAGTCGCTGGTGGA